>CAZFUH010000210.1:0-7387 GCA_964522235.1 uncultured Rhodanobacteraceae bacterium | reverse complement strand
TCGACCAGCTTGAGCAGGATGCGGGCCGCGGTCAGCGGCTGTACCGGGCCGTCGGTGACGACATGGATGGCGCGATTGGCGCCCATGGCCAGGCCGTTGCGCAGATGCGCCTGGGCGTCGGCAGGGGCGATCGCGACCACCACGACTTCATCGGCCACGCCCTTCTCGCGCAGGCGAAGCGCTTCTTCCAGTGCGATTTCGTCGAACGGGTTGGGCGAGAGCTTGACGCCGTCGGTGACCACGCCGGAACCATCCGGCTTGACCTGGATGCGGACGTTGTAGTCCACGACACGCTTGTAGCCGACCAGTATCTTCATTGTTGGCAATAGCCTGGATGCGAATGAGCGGAGGGCGCCGTCTGCATGGCGCGACAATGCCCCTATTGTAGCGGCCCGGCCGGCCGCGTCGGCAAACGACACCAGGAAACCCTTCCCTGCAACCCAGGCACCGCTTCAGGCATCATGTGGCCGGAATCCAACAGGCACGTATGAACTCCGATTCCTCCGAACAGCCGTTGCTGGCCAGTACCTGGGCTGAGTTGCGCCGCCGCAAGGTGGTGCGGGTCGCGATTGCCTATGGCGTGGTCGCCTGGGTGGTGCTGCAACTGGGGGAAATCACCTTCGAGCCGCTCGGCCTGCCGCCCTGGTTCCTGACCTGGACCATCCTGGTCGTGATCCTGGCGTTTCCGGTCGTCCTGGTTCTGGCCTGGGTGTTTGATCGCGGCGAGAGCGGACTGATCATCGATCGCGCCGGCCCGGCGTATCGCGGCCCGGCCCGTGTCTTCGCTGTCGTCCTCGTGGTGATGACGGTTGCCGCGCTCGGCTGGTGGCTGACCGACGTCTATCGCGATCCCGGTGTCGACGAGCCGACGGCGGCCTGGTTGCCGGCACCGACCAGGAGCAGCGAGCGGCCGGCCAGCTCGATCGCCGTATTGCCGTTCCAGGACATGAGTCCCGAGGGCGACCAGGGCTGGTTCGCCGATGGCATTGCCGAGGAACTGCTGGACCGGCTTGCCCGCCTGGACGGCTTGTGGGTGGCGGCGCGGACGTCGTCGTTTGCGCTGCGAGATCGCGATCTCGACGTCACCCGGATCGGGCAGCTGCTCAATGTCGGCCTGGTTCTCGAAGGATCGGTGCGCAAGGCCGGCGGCCGCTTGCGCATCACCGCCCAGTTGATCGACAGCAACAATGGCTACCACCTGTGGTCGGAAACCTACGAGCGCGCCGAGAAGGACATCTTCGAGCTTCAGGATGAGATCACCCAGGAGATCGTTGAACAGTTGCGAGCGCGGATTCCCGGGCTGGTCACGGCGACACCGGATGCACTTGCCAAGGCCGCGACCGGCATCGCCGAAACCCGCGATCTGCAAGCCCACGAGCTGTACCTGCAAGGCCGGCTGTACTGGCGCCAGCGCACTCCTTCTTCGCTGGCGCGGGCGGCGTCGTTGTTCGAGCAGGCGCTCGAGCGCGATCCCGGATTTGCCCGGGCCTGGTGCGGTCTGGCCGATACCCACCTGCTGCTCGCCGACTACGGTGCCATCGCGATGACCACGGCAATCGAGCGCGCGGAGCCGGCGATCGTCCAGGCATTGACCCTGGCACCAGGGCTCGGCGAAGCCTGGGCATCGCTGGGTCTATTGCGCAGCTTGGCCGGCCAGCTCGATGCCGCCGAGGGCAACCTGCTGGAAGCGATCCGGCTGGATCCTAATTACGAGATGGCTCTGATGTGGCTGGGTGGTGTCTACGCCCGGCAAGGCAAGTTCGCTGCCCGGGCCGAGGTCCTGGAACGCGCGCGCGCGCTCAGTCCGCTGGATCCGGCGATCAACGTCAACCTGGCCAACAGCGTACATGTGCGCGGTGATGCGGATGGCGCCCGTGCGATCTTGATGCGGCTGCTGGAAATCACCCCGGACAGCAATCTCGTCCGGCGTACCCTGGCCGATATCGAGCGCCAGAGTGGGCGGCTGGTCGATGCCCTGCGTCAGGTCAACCTGGCTTGGCGCCAGGATCCCGAGGCACCCAGTTCGATCGCCAGCCTGGTTGCGGTGCTGGTCGCCTTGCAGCGATTTGAAGAAGCCGATCGGATGATTCGTCAGCTGCCGGCGCAATCACCGATCCGGCCGTTGCTGGAGTTGACCGTGCTGGTTCACCGCGATCGCGGCGCGCCGCTGCCGTTGGAGCTGCAAGCACGGATCGATCAGATTCTTGAGAGTGAAGAACCGCTTTCGGACCAGCAGCGGCCGCAACTGCAGATGGCGGCGCTGTCGGAGTACTGGCGCCAGCACGGCGACCGGGAACGGGTGTTGAGAATCCTGGCCAGAATCACCGCGACCCGCGATGGCGCGCCGTTGAACTCTGACCAGATGGAATTTGCGCAGATTCAGCTGTTGGTGTTGCGTGAAGCCGGCCGGGACGACGAAGCATCGGCACTTCGGACCCAGATCCTTCAGAGCGCCGACTACTTGATCGGGCAGGGCGTTTCCGGACCCATGGTCGAATACAGCATTGCTGCATGGCAGGCCATCGATGGTGATCCCAGGGCGGCAATCGACGGTCTGGCGCGGGCGATCGACATCGGTTTTTGCGAAACGTGGCTGTTGTCGACCGACCCGCGTTGGCGTGGTCTGGCCGATCAGCCGGACTTCCGCCGCCTGCATCAGGGCCTGCTCGACCATGTCGCGGCCGAGCGCGAGGCCAGTCTGGCGGTGGCGACCTATTAACCCACCCGGCATCGTTCTGGAGGACGATCGATGAACCAACGGATACGTGCCGGCTTCGTCGGCTTGGGCGCAATGGGCGAGCCGATGGCGCGTCATCTGCACCGCACCGGCCAGTTGGTCGCGGTGTCGAACCGAACCCGCTCGCGTGCGCAAGCCCTGGCCGCCGAGTTGCAGGTGGCCGTGCCGGTCAGTCTGGCCGACCTGGCTGCGGCGTGCGATGTCGTGCTGATCTGCGTCAGCGCCGATCACGATGTGCTGGATGTCGTGGCGGCATTGCGGCCGGGGCTGACAGCGGGCAGCCTGGTCATCGACACGTCCACCGTGGCGCCTTCGACAGCACGCGAGGCCGCCGCGTTGCTCGCCGAAGTCGGCGTGGATTTTCTTGATGCGCCGCTGACCGGTGGCGTCGAGGGTGCGCGCAACGGCACGTTGTCCGTGCTGGTCGGCGGTGCGCAGGCCGCGTTCGAACGGGCGCTGCCGATCCTGTCCAGCTTCGGCCGGCGGGTGGTGCGTTTCGGCGAGGTCGGTGCCGGTCAGGCAACCAAGGCGGTCAATCAGGTCATGGTCGCCGGGATCGCCGAGGCCGTCTGCGAGGCATTGGCGCTGGCCGAATGCCTGGGTCTGGATGGCGACGCTGTGGTCGATGCCCTCGGCAATGGGGCAGCCGGATCGTGGTTTCTCGACAAGCGCGGCCACAGCATGCTGGCCGGCTCGTTCGAGGTCGGCTTCAAGCTGCGTCTGCTGGCCAAGGATCTGGACATCGTCGAGGCCATGGCAGCGGACTTGCATCTGCAACTGCCGACCGTCGCCGCGGCGCGCCGCGACTACGCGGCCCTGCTGGCGAGCGGCGCCGGCGATCACGACATTTCGGCGCTGATCCTGCGAAAACGCGGGCAGTTGAGGGAAAAGCGGCCCGATTGATTGGGATCCGGCTTACACTTGCGGCCGCCGCCGGGTGCCTGCACCCGAACCCGGCCCCATACCAAACAGGAGGCATCCGCCATGCAATTTCGATCTCTGGCGCCCTGCGCGCTGCTGTTTACGGTGCTGCCGTTGGCTGCACAGATTCCCGCCGATCTGCATCTGGAGGACGTGATCACCTCCGGTCTGTCGTCGCCGGTGGCGCTGCGTCATTCCGGAGACGGCAGCGGCCGCTTGTTCCTGGTCGAGCGAACAGGCCAGATCAAGATCTTCGCCGACGGTTCGCTGAATGCGACCTCGTTTCTGAGCATCGCGCATCTGATCAGCGCCAGTCCGAACGAGCGCGGTCTGCTCGGACTTGCGTTTCATCCCCAGTTCGCCAGCAACCGCAAGTTCTATGTCAACTACACCGATACTTCGGGCAATACCCGCATCGTCGAGTACCTGGCCTCGCTCGCGAACCCCGATGTCGCCGACACCAGCAGCGCGCGCATCCTGTTGACGATCAATCAACCGGATTGGAATCACAACGGCGGCAATCTGTTGTTCGGGCCGGACGGCTATCTGTACATCGGCATGGGCGACGGCGGTGGTAGCGGCGGCTCCGGACAGGGCCATAGCCTGAATCTCGGCAACCTGCTCGGCAAGATGTTGCGCATCGACGTCGATGTCCAGTCCTCGACCCATGCCGGCGCTTGCGGTGCGGTCGCCGGCACGCTGTCCTATGGCATTCCGGCCGACAATCCGTTCGCGGCCGGCGGCGGTTGTGCCGAGATCGTGCACATCGGCCTGCGCAATCCGTGGCGGTGGAGCTTCGATCGCTCGACCGGCGATCTGTTCATTGCCGATGTCGGCCAGAGCACTCGCGAGGAGGTCAATTTCGCCGCGGTCACCGAGCTGAACCAGGTGGTCAACTACGGCTGGAAATGTTTCGAGGGGACTCTCACCTACGCCAGTTGCCCGGGCGGCATGGCCTATCCGCATCGCCTGCCGTTCTACGATTACCCCCGCAGCGGCGGCAACTGTTCGGTCACCGGCGGCTATCGCTATCGCGGCCCGATCACCGGGCTCAACGGCGTCTATATCTTCACCGACTATTGCAACAGCCAGATCCGCTTCGCCAGCCACGATGGCAGCAGCTGGTCGGTCAGTAACTGGGGAGCGAACCAGGGCTTTGGCGTCGCCAGTTTTGGTGAGGACGAGGCCGGTAATGTCTACACCGTCAACATCAGCAACGGGGTGGTCAAGCGCTTCGCCTCGAACGAGGTCGGTCCGGTGTTCTACACGGTGACGCCGAATGCCGGTAGCGGTGGCAGCATCGATCCCGATACACCGCAGGAGGTCGAGTCCGGCGACACCACCGATTTCGAGATTCTGCCCGACCCCGGCTTCGTGATCGATTCGGTCGTCGGCTGTGCCGGTTCGCTCGACGGCAGCACCTATACCACCGGGGAGATCATCGGTGACTGCGATGTCACCGCGAGCTTCGAACTGGAGACGGTCACGCATACGGTGACGCCCAGCGCCGGAGCCGGTGGCAGCATCGATCCGGACACACCGCAAGAGGTCGAATCCGGCGCCACCACCGAGTTCGAGATCCTGCCCGACGCCGGCTTCGTGATCGATTCGGTCGTTGGCTGCGGCGGTGCGCTCGACGGCAACATCTACACGACCGGGGCGATCACCGAAGATTGCGACGTCGTCGCCAGCTTCGAGGTCGATTCCGACCAGATCTTCCGCAGCGGCTTCGAGCTGTCCGAGCAATAGCGCATACCCGCGCGGGTGGCCCAGGTCGGGTCGCCCGCGCTGGCTTCGGGAGGGGGTCGGTTGATCAGCGCGTGGTTTCGCGTACGGTGATCGCGTCGATGTCTTCGGCCGCCAGCCGCTGCTTCACCTGCTCGACCTCGGCCGCGGTCGAGAACGGCCCCACGTAGACGCGATGCCAGGTGCTGCCGTTGATGTTCACCGACTGCACGCTGGCGACGATCCCGAGCAGGGCCAGGCGTGCCTTGACTTCCTCAGCGGGTCGCGGATCGCGATACGAGCCGGCCTGCAACCGGTAGCGCTGGCCGCTCGGCGGTGGCACGGCGGTACCGGCGGCGGGCGTGGAGTCCGGCCCCGTGGTTGCCGGCGCCTGAGTCTCGGCGCGAATCTGCGCCTGAAGTTCGGAGTCGGGCATCAGCACTTCCATCTCCGGCAATACGGTGTAGAAGTCGTACTGACGTCGACCGGAGGGTGCTGCCGGCACGGTTTCCTCGGCATCGCCACCGCTGTCGCCCGTTCGCGGCTGAGGGCCGTCCTGACCCGGTTGCAACCGCGGCGCCAGACCACCGTAAATGGCAGCCGCGGACAAGGCGATGCCGATGGCCAGGCCGGCCACCAGCCATAGCCAGGCCGGCTTCGAGGCGCTGCCCTTGCCGCGGCGCGCGTGATTGGATCGTCGGCTCATGAGCTTGATTGTGTCACATTGTGTCCGGAGCGCTGACGCCGAGCAGGCTCAGGCCGTTCGCCAGCACCTGGCGTACGGCGGCGCTCAAGGCCAGGCGCGCGTCGCGCAGCGGTGTCGGTGCGGTCAGGATCGGTTGTGCGTTGTAGCAGGCATGAAAGGCGACGGCGAGCTCACGAAGTCCGACCGTGAGCAGCTGTGGCGCCCGCTGCTCGGCGGCGGCGGCCAGCCACTCCGGGTAGCGGGACAACTCGGTCATCAGGGCCTGTTCCGGTTCCGCCTGCAACTGGTCCAGAGCTGCCAACCCGGTGTCACGGTTCCATTCGATGCCCTTGCTCTGGGCCTGACGGAACAGGCTGGAGATCCGGGCATGCGCGTATTGCAGGTAGTAGACCGGGTTGTCGTTCGACTGCGCACGCGCCAGTGCGAGATCGAAATCCAGGTGCTGATCGTTGCCGCGCATCACATAAAAATAGCGTGCGGCGTCGTTGCCGACATAGGCGCGGAGGTCGCGCAGGGTCACGAACTGGCCGGAGCGGGTCGACATCTGCATCTTCTCGCCGTTCTCGTACAACACGGCGAACTGCACCAGGCGGACTTCGATCCGGTCCGGATCAATGCCAAAGCCGCTGGCCGCCGCCTTCAGCCGGGCGATGTAGCCATGATGGTCGGCGCCGAACAGGTAGATGGCGCGTTCGTAGCCACGCTCGAATTTGTTGTTCAGATAGGCGATGTCGGACGCGAAATACGTATAGGCGCCATTCTCGCGCCGGACCACGCGATCCTTCTCGTCGCCAAAGGCGCTGGCGCGGAACCATTGCGCACCGCCCTCGGTATACAGATGGCCGCCATCGTCCAGGCGCTTGAGCGCGCGCTCAATCGCGCCGGAATCGAGCAGGGAGCGTTCCGAGAACCAGTTGTCGAAGTGCACGCCGAACTCAGCAAGATCGGCGCGGATATCGCCCAGAATGCTGTCCAGTGCGGCGTCGAAGAACACCGCGTAGCCTTCGCTGCCGAGCAAGGACTTGGCGCGCTGGATGATGGCGTCGATGTGCGCCTCCTTGTCGCCGCCTTCGCTTTCGTCGGCCGGCAAGCCTTCGTCGACATCGGCCCAGGACCGGCGCCAGGTGTCGCCATGGCTCTGCGTCAGCGGCGCGGCGATGTCGAGGATGTAGTCGCCACGATAGCCGTTGTCCGGAAACCGGATCGATTCGCCGCACAACTCCAGATAGCGCAACCAGGTCGATGTGCCGAGAATGTCCATCTGCCGGCCGGCATCGTTGACGTAGTACTCGCGCTGG
>CAZFUH010000209.1:0-7445 GCA_964522235.1 uncultured Rhodanobacteraceae bacterium | reverse complement strand
TCAGTCCTTTCCGGAACTGCTGAACAGCGGCTGCTGCTCGATGCGACCGACGCGCTCAATCGCCTCGCGAACGTCGGCGCGTTGCAGCAGCGTTGCGCGGCGAGCCTGATAGTCCAGACTGCCCGGCAGTGGCTGTGCGCGGCGATGCTCCTGTACCCAGTGCAACGCATCGGCACGATCGGTGGGCGATGCCAACATTTCGATCAGAATCGTGGCGGCGGGGTCGTATCGATCGGCCTGCACCAGCGCTTCCAGCAGGATCAGGGGCGCTTCGTCGCCGTGTTCGCGCAGATCCGCCAGGGCGTCGTCCGCCGCGGCCTGATCTTTGGACAACACGGCGGCGTGGTGGCGTATCGAAGCCTGCACCATGCGGCCGTACGACGTAATACGCTCGGGATCGGCGCCTTCGATCACCGCCAACGCTTCCTCGGAGCGTCCAAGCAGGGCCAGGAACGCGCCCAGGTTGAGCGTCTGGCTGACCTGGTCCGGTCCCTGCCGGGCGACGTTCTCTGCCAGCTTCATCGTGTCCAGTGCTTGGTCGAGTCGCCCGAGCCGGCGCAATGCGGTCGCGCGATGGTCGAGCAGCCACGGCAGCCACTGCAACTCATCTTCGGTGAATGCGGAACGGGAACGGGCCTTGGCGCGATCGAACAGCGCTTGCGTAAACGCCAGGTGTGCGTCGTTGGCACCGGTCTCAAGCAAGGTCAAGCTGAGTTCGATCATCAGGTCGGAACGTTCCGGATGGGCGTCAAGCAGCTTCGTCACGCGTTCGATGTAGCGCTGACTGCCGCGCACGACGTCAAACTGCTCGTTGTCGGGGTCGATCACAGTGTCGAATCGGCGGTCCGCGCGCATCGCAACCAGCTCGCCGGGACGATCGATCTGCCGCGCAATCGTTCGTGCCGCTTCCAGATCACCGGCATTGATTCGAGCCAGCGCCAGTGCATACAGCACGAAATCGGCATCTGGCTGCTCACGTGCCCACTGGACATCGTGCAGCGCCTGCATCAGCTCCAGTCGGGCAGCAGAGTCGTGGTCGCTGAGAACCACCGTGCGAAACAGCAGTCTCGGGTCGATGTCGCGCAGACGTTGGGGCCAGCCGGAAATCAGACGCGCATAGTGTCCGGCGGCAGCGTCGTAGTGGTCGCTTTGGAACTGAAGATTGCCGAGCTGCAACCAGGTGTCGCTGTTGTTCGGATCCGCGTCGGCGGCCTGGCGCATCAGTTCTCGTGCCTGGTCGTCGTTGTCCCGGCCGATCGCAATTGCGGCGGCATCCAGCAACAGGGCACGGCGGTAGCCGCTTGGCAGCCGGGCAAAGGCCGATTCCGAGATCAGGCTGTCCAGGATCGGCTCGGCCGCGACGGCGTCACCGCGATCGAGTGCGTCGACGACAGCCTCGATGCGCTGCTGCTGGTCACGACTAATCGCGCTGCTCTCGCTGCGATGAACCCCTGCGCACGCGGTCAGAACCAGGGCAGCAAGCAGCGTCCAAAGCGGGCATTTGCAACAGGTCATTGTCGGCTCCCGATTCTTGGTCGGCAGCAACGATAACAGGATCATTGCCGCTCGCCGTCACGTCCTGCCACCTGGGTGGGTGTCGGCTGCTCGCCCGGGCCAGGCAAAATACGTCCGCCGGGCATAGCCCCACGGTATCACCGCCGCAAGCACCGGCAGCGCCAGAAACGATCCAGCGATATCGCCACTGTGCGTGCCCCATAACGTGCCGGCCTGCCACAGTGGATATGCGACGAAGGCGAGCCAGATCGCCTTGTAGCCGATGGTGAAGAACATCAGTGGCAGCCAGCGCAGCGGTTGCAGCAGCCCGAACAGCGCCAGCGCAGGGTAGGTGGCCCACACGGCGAACGCGACTGCATGCAGCGGATCCCAGGGACCGTCGTGGGCGAGCAGCTCGCGCCATGCGGTCGGGGCGACGAACACCAGCATCAGGAAGTAGAACAGCCGCAGTCCCCAGAGCTGGATCGGGCGCACGCCCTCCCGGCGCGGGTCGCGAGCGAAGAATCGGGCGATCTGGTGGGCGAGCATGGCGTCACTCCTTGTCAGCAAGCGCGGGATTGAAGCCGAGCAGATCGCCCGGCTGGCACTCGAGCGCCGCGCAGATCGCCTCGAGAGTGGAGAAGCGGATCGCCTTCGCCTTGCCGGTCTTCAGGATCGACAGGTTGGCGAGAGTGATGTCGATACGCGCGGCCAGTTCGGTGAGGGTCATGCGGCGCGCGTGCAGCAGGTCGTCGAGGCGGACGACGATCGCCATGTCACACCGTTCCTTCGAGGTCGGCGCGCATTCGGGCGCCGTGCGCGAACACGCCGGACAGCACGAACAGCATCAGCACCGCCAGCCACGGTGCGAACGTGAAGCCGCCAAGTCGTCCCGGTTCCCACACCGCCGCCGCAATCGCCATGACGATCAGCCGCAGCACTTCGAGCGCCAGCACACTCCAGGCGATCTTTTCCAGACGCCGGGCGTTGTCGACGATAAACGGGTCGCCGTTGCGCACCGTGTCGACAATCGCCAGCAGTCGTCGCAGGATCGTATGCACGAGCACGGCTCCGATCACGCCGAGGACGACGATTGCGCGCAGTCCGAGGGGCACCTGCGGATACTTCGACACGATGTCGAAGCCGAGCGCCCGTTCCGGCCAGCCTGGCATGAGGAAGCTTGCGACCAGCAGCAAGACAATGGCGACGGCGTAAATGATGTTGAGGACAGTGAGGCCCTGGATGATCGGACGGGCGACGGCGAGGGCAGACGTGGGGTTCATGGGCTTGTCTCGCGATTTATCGTGAAACGATAATAAGCATATCGTATCTCGATAAGAAATAGGCCAGAAGTTGGGTCACCCAGTCGCCGCAAGCGTCAACAGTGGGCGTCGGTGTAGAAATCTTCGTGCTTCCGGGCCGCGCCGGATGTCGCAAGAAGTCGACGCGGACCCGTGTCCCATCCTGCGTACGGTTGCCGGAACCAGGCAGAAGTTCATCAATGCGTCTGCACGTTATGTGCGAACACGACACTCAGGCGGAACGGGATGCCGTTCGGCAGCGGTGAAACCAGCAAGCGTTGCAGGGCGTAGCGGGCGAGGACGAGGTTGACCCGCGCCGAGCCCCCCGCCGCTACTCAGCGCGAGATGCGCAGGCGGCTGATCTTCAGGCCCTGCATTTCCTCGACAGTGAGAATGTAGTCATCACATGCTGCGCTGTCGCCCGGCTTGGGCAACATGCCGTGGTGGACGAGGAACAGCCCCGCGATCGTCACCACGTCTTCCTGCCTGAACCGCACGTCGTGGTCCTCGGCCAGCTCGGCGAGCGTGACTTCGCCATCCACCGACCAGGCATCGGTACCCAGCGGACGAATCCTGTCATCGCTTGGCGCGTTGTCTTCGATGACATCCGAGATCAGGTCGTCGAGCGTCACCAGACCGAGCGTGCCGCCGAACTCATCGACCACCCGCGCGGCGTGAACGCGATCGCGCTTGAACACAGCCAGCAGTTCGTCAGCACTGGCGCCGGCACTGATCGCCGGCAACGGACGCAGCAGACGGCGCAAGTCGACCGGTTCGTTGCGCACCCGCATGCGGATGTAGTCCTTGACATGCATCAGGCCGAGCACGTTGTCCAGGCTGTCCTCGTACACCGGATAGCGGCTGAGCGGTTCGTCGGCCACCAGCCGCGACAGCACATCGACCGGAGTATCGACGGCGATGGCGCGCAGCCGCGCACGGGAAGTCATCAACTGCTCGGCGGTCCGATCCTCCAGCTCAAGGATGTTGCCGATCAGCTGGCGCTGTACCGAGTTCAGCTGGCCGCTCTCGGCGACCTCCCCGGTCATGATCGCGAGCTCCTTGCCCGTGTGCAGCAGCGAGGTACTTCCCGGCTCGCGGATGCCAAGCAGACGCATCAGGCCAAGCGCGGTCTGGTTGAGCAGCCATACCATTGGCCGGAACAGCAGGCCGAACGAGCGCATCAGCAGGTTCACCGCCACTGCCGTGCGCTCCGGCGCCTGCAGTGCCAGGGCTTTTGGAATCATCTCGCCGAACACCACGTGCAGGTAGGTGATGAAGCCGAGTGCGATCGCGAAACCGACCCCGTGGGCCACCGCGGTAGGCAGGCCGAGTGCTTCGATCGGCGCATACAGCCATGCCGCGACCGCCGGTTCGCCATACATGCCCAGACCGATGCTGGCCAGGGTGATGCCGAGTTGCGCGATCGCCACGTAGCCGTCCTTGCCCGTGGGCCGTTCCAGTAGTGCGAGCAGCCACGCGGCGCCGCGTCCGCCGCCGCTGGCGGCCAATGCGCGCAAGCGCATCGGGCGTGCGGCAACCACCGCGAACTCGGCGGCCACGAACACCGCGTTCGCCGCGACCAGCAGCACGATCACCACCAGGGGCACCACAACCTCGAGGATCATGACTGTGCCTCTTTGCCTGCGCCCGGCAGCGCAAAGCTTGCCAGCCGCACTGCGCCGCGCTCCATTGTTTCAACCCGTAGCCGCACTCCGTCGTTGCCTGCCTCGACCTCGACCTCCACCTCGTCGCCGGCCGCCGGCAACCGACCGAGCCAATGCCAGATCAGTCCGCCCATCGTATCCACCTCGTCGGTGGGCAACGACAGTCCAAAGCGGTCGTTCAATGTTTCGAGCAGGACGTCGCCGCGGACCAGCACGCGCTCATCGACGATCGTGATCGGATCCTGCTCGTCGTCGAATTCGTCTTGTACCTCGCCGAAGATCTCCTCGAGCGCATCCTCGCGCGTGACCAGGCCTGCAATCGAACCGTACTCGTTGACCACGATCGCACTGTGGCGTCCACCGTTGCGCAGTGCCTGCCACAGGTCCGGCAGCTTCATCACGTCGGCGACGATCAACGGCGCCCGCATCACCGCAGATACGGGCTGTTGCGGGTCCTGCTCGGCGGCTGCGAACAGCGCACGCAGGTGCACCGTGCCGACCACGGCATCAATGTGACCGTCGACCACGGGAAAGCGCGAGTACGGCGTCGACGCCAGCCGGGCGAGTGCGATCGTCAGCGATTCGCCGGCATTCGCGGTGACCAGCCGGGTGCGTGGCGTCATGATCTCGCCGACCCGGCGCTCGTTCACGTTCAGGGCGCCGGACAGCATGTCGCGCTCGCTGACGTCGATCAGACCGCCAGCGGCGCTTTCACGGTACAGCGCCTCCAACTCGTCCGGCGAATGCACGTGCGCGTGGCTATGCTCGGCATGCACGCCAGCGGCGCGCATCAGCGCAAACGCACTGCCGTTGAACAATGCGATCAATGGCCGGAACAGCCACAGGCTGATCTGGATCGGCCTCAGCGTAGCCAAGGCGAGCCGCTCCGGATAGCGCAGGGCCACGGTCTTTGGCAACAGTTCGCCAAGCACGACCTGCAATGACGTGATCGCCACCAGCACGATCACGACCGCCATAATCTGGCCGCCAATTGCGCCCAGTGCAGGGATCAGCAAGGGTGTGAGCTTGGCATGGCCATACATGCCGGCGACCAGACTGCTCAGCGTGATGCCGATCTGGCAGGCGGCAACATAGCGGTCGAGACGCACCGGGTCGCGAAGGATGGCGAGCAGCGCGGCTGCCGTGTGGTCGCCCCGTTCGGCGAGTTCCTGGACGCGGGACCGCCGCGACCCGACGGTTGCGAATTCTGCGGCCACGTACAGCGCGTTGGCCGCGACCATCGCGAGGATCATCAGGATCGGGACTGCAACTTGGCCGAACATTCCGGTGACCCGGCGACTGGAGGAGGCGTATCCTACCGGAACTGGTCGCGCGAGCGACGGCGCACGCAATCCTTCGGCCGAACCGGCTCGCCTTCGACGAAGTCAGCGCCACGGCATCGTCGCGCCGGCGCGAGTGACCGAGGACTATCGGTGATCGATGAGTTTTCGCGGTCAGAGTCGGCGCCGCTGGACCTTTTTTCGGTCGCAGTGTCACGCTTTGGCCAGTGAGCGCCACAGCCTTTCGTCTCGAATGGCGATCCCTTGTCTGGCCGAGGCTCGCATACCGGTGGGAAGGCCCTATGCGGCGGCGGCCAGGATTTGAAGTCCGCTTCACATCGTGACGCCAGACTGTGCTCCACCTCTTGCGAATGGAGTACCCCAATGCCCGCTTTCATGATTCATCGTCTGTGCCGGATTCTTGGCCTATTGCTCCTCTGCGCTGTTCTGCCGCCGCCAGTCGCCAATGCATTGCCCGGTGAGGACCGGGTACTCATCGTCGTCAGCGGCGAGGGGCGCGACCAGGGCCGGAGCCGGCCCGGCTTCGAAATGGATGAGCTGGCGCAGGCGTGGCTTATATTCCGTGACAATGGCCTGGCAGTGGACATTGCCAGCCCGCGTGGCGGCAGGGTCGAGGCGGACCGATTCAATCCGGAGGAGCCCTTCAATGCCCGTCTGCTGGCCGATCCGGAAGCCGTCGAGAAGCTGGCCGATACCCGTGCCACATCGTCGCTGCGCGCGGAAGACTACGCCGCGGTCTATGTCGTCGGCGGCAAGGGTGCAATGTTCGATCTTCCGGAGGATCGGGCGCTTCGTTCGTTTCTGGCCGGTGTGTATGAGGGTGGCGGTGTGGTCTCAGCGATCTGCCATGGCCCGGCGGCACTGGTTGATGTGCGCCTGCGCGACGGGCGCGCGCTGGTCGAGGGACGCCGCGTCACCGGATTCAGCAACGAGGAGGAAGCGGTATTCGGAAAGAAGTGGGCAAATCAGTTTCCTTTCCTGCTCGAGGACGCCATGCGGGAACGCGGTGCGCGCTGGGAGGAGGCGCCTTTGATGATGCCCAAGCTCGTTGTCGATGGCCGGTTGATCACCGGGCAGAACCCGTATTCGAGCGCCGCGGTGGCCGAGGCCGTGGTCCGGGCAACGGGTCGTACCCCGGTCGCACGCGCGCCGTGGCGGCGTGAAGCCACGACGGCCCTGGTGCAGCGTTTGCTCGAAGGCGAGGGTGATGCAGTCCATGGTGAGTTGGCGGCCGACACGGCGCGCTTTCATCCCGAGCTGATCGGTCTGCTTGGCTATTATCAGTTGCAGGTCGCCGCCAGCGACGACGCGGTGCGAGACGCGCTGGCGATCATGCAGCTGGCGCAGCCGTATATGCCCGCGCCGCAGATCGAAGTCGGCATCGCCGAGGCGCATTGGCGGTTGGGTGATGCCCGGCAGGCCCGGCAGCGATTGGCGACGGTGCTGGCAAACCATCCCGAACTCGACGAAGCTAAGGCCCTTCAAGCCAGGATGGAGCCGTGAGCGATGGCGGCCGAATGCCTGCGCATCCTGGTGGTCGAGGACAATCTGGCCCTGCGCGGCAGCATCGCGGCGCTACTGGAAGCCCATGGCCATCGCCCGGATTTCGCAGCGGACGGCCAGACTGGCCTGCGCCTGGCGCTGGCTGATCCGCCGGACGTGTTGGTGCTCGACCTGAGCCTGCC
>CAZFUH010000208.1:0-7479 GCA_964522235.1 uncultured Rhodanobacteraceae bacterium | reverse complement strand
AAGTTCATCCAAAAGGACGAATGACTGACATCACGTTGGTTCAGTACCGTTGCCCTCAATCCGAACCGGTTTGTCTGACATGCCGCGCAACTTGCCCCATTCCAGATGGCTTTTCGTTCTCGCGATCGCGGCCACGTCCGCTTCTGGCGGCAGTGCCGAGCCGGTCACCCTGCAGGGAGAAAGCTACACGCTGAGCTTCCCGTACATCGGGTCCGGGACGGCCGTGCTCAGCGGTCAAACCGACCCTGACCTGCGCCTGCAAGCCGTGGTTGGCCAAACCGGCGACCGCGACCTGAGTGCAGCTGGGTTGTATCTGGAGGGGGGTGTTCTGCACCGGTCGGCAATCCCGCAGACCGACTCGATCTTTGCAGATGGCTTTGAAGGGGAAACATGATGAACCGCTTGATCCGATATGCGTTCTGCACAGTGCTCGCCGCGCTACCGGTGACTGCGAGCAGCCAGGAGTTGCAGACTCTGGCGTTCTCCTATCAGGGTCGTCTCAGTCAATCCGGCGAACCGGTGCAGGGCAGCCGCGCCATGGTTTTTCGCCTGTATGACGCAGCCAGCGATGGCGTCCAGGACGGTGAGATCAGCCTGCCCGCCGTGGCGATCGACGACGGCCTGTTCGTGGTCGAACTGGACTTTGACGATGGTGTCTTTGTCGGCCAGCAACTTTGGCTGGAGGTGGAGATCGAGGGCGATATCCTGCAGCCGCGCCAGCGCATCGCCAGCACACCCTATGCACTGTATGCGCTGACGGGCAACGAAGGACCGCCCGGACCTCCGGGTGACCCCGGAAGTGCAAACATCACGGGGACCAGCGGTCAGTTGGTGCGCTTCAGCTCCGAGACTTCAGGGAGCGACTCGATCATCAGTGACGATGGCAGCACGGTCACCATCGGTGGTGCCTCGCAGATCACCAAACTCACGGTGGACGGAGGACTTCGACTGGACTCGGCGAACCCCTCCCTGCAATTTGGCAGCACTCGAACGCTCTCGTTTCCAGGAAGCAGCACGTTCGTAGGGCGAGACAGTGGAGGTAAGTCCTTGGAGGTGGCGAACACCGCCAGCAACACAGCCGTTGGCGAGGGTGCTCTGCTCAGCTTGACCAGTGGCGCCAGCAACACTGCAATTGGTCGTAGGAGTTTATCCAACGTCACCAGTGGCAACAACAATATCGGAGTCGGAAACAATGCGTTGACCCACCTGCTATCGGGAAGCCGGAATATCTCACTGGGCGCCGACAGCGGCCTCAACGTCGTCACCGGATCGAACAACGTTTACATTGCTGCGAACGCAATCGGCTCCGAGTCGGGTACGATCCGAGTCGGGTCAACCATCTTGCATAACAACGCCTATATCGCCGGCATCCACGGCACTACACCAAGTGGCGTCTTGCAGACTGTGGTGGTCAATCCCAACGGCCACTTGGGCTCGGTGCCTTTGCCTCCGCCGCCGCCGTCGCCCCCGCGCATCCTGTATGGCAGGTTGAATGCCGACTGTACGATCGCCAACGGCGGCGGCGGATACAGCACTTCCCAGCTGGAGCCCGGTGTTTGTCGGATTTCCTTCGCCTCCTCATTCAGTGCAGTGCCAGCCGTCACCGCCACACCATTCGTCGCGGCCACCCGCGGCATTGTTGTTCAGGCGGTAGGCATCGGCTCAGTGGATATACGTTCCTTCAATACCAGCACCGGCGCGACCGGCTCGTGGGGGTTTCTCTTCCAGATCATCGGCCCGTGAAAACCCGTGAATGAAAACCCGGGTCGGAGTGCAGTTTCGTCGAGGTGATGGGGGATATCGAAGAATCTTGGCGGGCGGCCCATGCGGTGGCGACCGCCAGAACGGTCCTACTGGAGCTCGAGGGTTTTGGGGAGGCGATTCGTCCGGGCCGAAGGCGTTCCTATAAGGCTTGAACGAAGTTGCAATTCCGCCAATGCTGGGAATTCGACGCTCAAGTCCATGCCGTTCGGCTCGGAGTCCATGCTGTCCCGGCTATGGAAGCTCGAAGCCGTCGGCGAAGATGATGTCGCCGATTCCGAACGCGAAGCTCTGGCATCGGCTCAGCTCGGAGGTTCCCAGGTCGCGGAAGGTCTGTAGCGGCGGCACGCCGTTGAACTGCAATCGGGTGGCGGTGGCCAGGACGCGCCGCTGCGGATCAAAGTACGCGGCATCGCCGGTGCGCTGCAGCGCAATGCCGTGAAAGCTCGCGCTGCCGTTGCTGCTGGCGCCGCCGCCGGTGACCTGGACCACGGTTGAGCCCAGCCAGTCGCGCCCTTGGCCCCAGGCGCCGGCCGGTATCGGCCCGATCTGCAGATTGGTGCAGCTCGGCGCGCCATAGAAGTCGATCCGGTACCAGCCGTTGGCGGAATCCAACGCACCGGCAGCCCAGGCCGTGCCGGCATTGCCCAGAACACTGGTCAGGCGCGGCTTGTTCTGGGCGTCGTTGCCTGCGCCAAGCGGTGCCGGCAGTGCGTTGTTGACGTCGGCAAAGTTGATGCCGTCGTCGCCCAGGTCGATGCCGATCCCGGCATTGTCGTGGAAGTGATTGCGGCGAATCGTGTTCTGCCGGGCTCCGGTCACCGCCACACCGTCCAGGCCGCTGAAGGCAATGTGGTTGCGATTGACCCGGTTGCCATCTGCGCCGTTCCGTAGCAGCACGCCGTGGCCGCCGTTGCCGCGGTCGGCGCAGGTGCCGATGCAAAGCGCTGGAATGCCGAGTCGGTTGTTCTCGATGCGATTGTTCATGGCCAGGCTGCCGTCGAGTTCGATTCCGTGCGAGGTGCTGTTGACGATCAGGTTGTCGCGCACGGTGTTCTCGAAGCCACGCAGCAGGATACCGCGATGGTTGCCGCGGACATCGCCGCCGGACTGGCTGCCGATGTAGTTGTTTTCGATCAGGGTGCCGGAGGGCTGGGTGGCAGCGCTGCCGGATACGTTGATGCCGATACCGGCGGCGCTGGCGATGATGTTGCGATGTGCGGGCTCGGGCCCACCGATGCGCACGCCCGTGACCGCCGCGCCGACGCGGACACCGGTTGCCGAGGGTAGCAGGGTCGAGCCGACCGCACCGCCCACCTGGTTGCCGGTGAATCGATGGTCGCGGCCGCCGACGAACTGCGCCGCAGCGATCGAATGACCGGAAAACGCGATGCCTTCGACGCTGACGGTGGCATTGGCGGAGGCGCTGGTGTTGACGTTGAAACCATAGGCCCCGGAAATCTGGTTGGCACCATTGAGCACGATGCACAGATTGGCGTTCCAGCCCACTGCGGCGGTGTTGCGGCTGGCGCCGGGCTGGGTGTAGCCCTCGATGGCGATCGGATGAAGGATGTCCGGCAGCAGGCTGGCCAGGGTGATGGTGCGCGGGCAGGCGCCGGGAATGTTGAAACGGATCGCATTGAAATTGGCGGCGGCGTTGGCGTCGATCAGCGCCTGGCGCAGCGAGCCGGCGCCCGAGTCGTTGGTATTGGTGACCGTGAGTACCGGGCTGATCGAGCCGATGTTGGACTCGAAGGCGCCACGGTCGGGGGCATCGCCGAACCAGCGCGAATTGCCGTCGAAATCGTGTTCGGCGAGGAGGTTGACATCGGTGCGGCCGGAATTGATCGCCAGTGAGGTGCCTTGTAGACGGAAGTTGCCGGCCGCGGCGTTGACGAACAGCGGATCGACATTGAGGGTGGCGACCGGTGCCGAGACCAGAGGCGGGTTGGTGTCGAGTGTGGCGTAGATGTTGTTCCGGAGTGTCGCCGGCATGGCCGAGTACGATCCCGGCTTGCGCAGTCGGATGTCGACCGGTCCGTTGTCGCGGAAAATGTTGTTGGTGAGGTTGAGCGTCCAGTCGTGCCCGCCTGAGCCTGAGCCGAGGCACAGGGCTGCGGGGCCCAGGTTGCCGACAAACGTGCTGTTTCGAATCACCACCCGATCGGTCCAGCCTAGTGAGGTGTCGGTCATCTGTATCGCGCAGTTGGGGCCGGACGGACGGCCGCCGCGCCAGAACACGCTGTTGTCGATGTAGATCTCGCTATTGCCGGGAATGCGAATCGAGCGGACGCTGTCGAACAGCACCCGCGAGATCCGGATGATGTAGTCCGCGGAGAACGTGCTCTCGGCGGACAAGCGCAGGTGATCGATTCCGACAATGCGCAGTCGATCGAGCTCGATATCGCCATTGGTGTCGATGGCGGCGTCCGCTCCAGGTTCGGTGCCCGACGTGGTCAGCGTCGTCGCAGTCGGATCCTCGCTGCGGCTCGTGCAGGTGCTGTTATAGCCGCCGCGGATTGCAATCGGTCGATCGCCACAGTCGTAGCAGCTCGACAGCTGCGTCTGTGACAGATCGTAGATGCCTTGCGCCAGCTTGATCGTCATCGGCTGGGTGGTCGAGGTCGCGAAGGCGCCCAGGGCCAATGTCAGTTCGAGCTCGTTTCGAACGCAGAACTCGGTTTGGGCGACGGCGGCGAGTGGCGAGGCAAGACCTGCAACGAACAGCAGGGCAGCGGCAAGGATTGGGCGGGACACGGCGCATCTCCAGTCAGTTCAATGACCAGAGAATGCGTGAGGGTCGGAAAAGCGAACGCTGCAGGTGATCGCTCTTGGTGTGGGTCTATCCTGCGACCGTCGGGAGCGCGATCATTCGCCCGTGACTTCGGTGATCCGTGCCTGCAGCGCGGTGCGGTCGCGGTGTTCCGGCGGGTAGCGGCGGCTCAGGCGCTCGGACAGCTCGCGCAGGGCGGCGAGGCCCTCCTCGGCATGCCCGTTCGCGAGCAGGATCTCGGCGCGAAGTTGCAGTGCGGCCAGCGGCGCGTCGCCGCCCGCATCGGCCTGCCGGATGGCGGTGTCCAGGGCATCGACCCGCGTGAGATTTGCGGGCTCGGTGCCCAGCCGTAGCGCAGCCAGCAAGCCCAGTGCCTCGATCTCGAAGCAGGGACTCTTGGTCAACTGCCCAAGTGCGGCGCAACGTGCGCTGCCCTCACGTGCGGACGAGGCCAGTGCGGGCCAGTCCCCGGTCGCGGCCAGTGCCCGCGCGAGCAGGCGCCAGCCCAACACCTCCAGCGGCGAGCCGAGCTCGCGCGCCATCGCGAAGCCGGCATCGAGCATGCGCCGGCCGCCGATGGCATCACCGCCACGGATGGCGTGGTAGCCGACCTCCATCAGCGCCGACGCCTTTTGCGGATGCGCCTGCGGATAGGCGGAATTCGCCAGATCGAGCAGGCGCCGCGCGGCGGTAGCGCTCTCGGTATGGCGGCCGAGTGCGTCAAGGTTGGACATCGAGAAGTCGAGCAGCGGAATCAGCGCAGCCGAGTCCCTGCCTTGCAGGGCTTCGGTCAGCGCGATCGCCTCGTCCAGGTGTGGCTGTGCCTGCGCATAGCGGCCGACACTGAATTCGCTGGCGCCCAGGTTGAACAGGACCACGGGTAGACGTTGGTCCCTGGGTGGCAGATGGGCTCGGGACAGGTCCGCAGCGGTCGTCATCTCGACGATGGCCGCCTCGGACCGACCCTCCTGCATGCGCACGTTCGCAAGCGACATTCGTGCGTTGGCGAGCGCCAGCGGCTCATTGTCGCTGTGGTTTCCAAGGATGGCGACAGCCCGCTCGATATATGGCTTGCCATCGAGCGCTTGACCTCGATAGGCCATCACTGCGGCCAGGTTGACGAGTGATTCGGCCACAACAGGGCTGTCCGGCCCGTACGCGGACTCAGCCAGTGCCAGCGCTTTGCGCAAGCGCGCTTCGGCTTCGTCGAATCGGCCCTTCGAAGCCAGGATTTCGCCGAAGTCGTCATTGAGGTCGGCAGCGACCATTGGTTGATCATCAAACTCGCGGTCGATCCGCTGCAGTGCGTCTTCGAAGGCTTCGTCGATCGTGATCGCTCCGCGCGCATCGCGGCGCATCAGGTCGGCCTGCTGAAACACCGACAGCACGAAGCCGGAAGCCGCCTTGGCGCGTGCGGCCTGGGCTCGGGCAAGCCGGGCTTCGCTGTCGGCGCGTTTGGCCTCGGCCTCGGCAACGGCTGCAGCCGACCGCGCGCGTGCCGCCTGGTCGAGCGCGATCGCGGTTCCGCCGACCAGGGCCACCAGCGCCAGGCTTGCGAAGCCGACCGCGACACTGTGGCGGCGGAGGTAGCGGCCGGTGCGATACCAGCGCGTCGGTTCGCGTGCCTGCACCGGCCGCGAGTTCAGGTGACGCTCGATGTCCTCGGCCAGTGCCGCGGCCGAACCGTAGCGACGCGCAGGATCCGCGCGCAATGCCTGGGCGACGATCGCATCGAGATCGCCGGCAAGTGCACCGGCTGGGTAGGGAAGGGGCCGGTCGCCCAGTGCGGCGCGTCGGCTGGGGCGCTCGTTCTCTTCGTCGTCGATGCACGCGAGCACCTGGGCGAGGTTCTCGCCGGTGCGGGTTTCCGGAAGATTGCCGGCTATGAGCCGGAACAGCACCAGGCCGAGCGCGTAGACGTCGGTCGCGGTCGAGATCGCGCCGCCGCGCAGCTGCTCGGGCGCGGCATAGGCGGGGGTCAGCGCGGTTTGTGTTGCTTCAGCCATGCTGCCGTCGACGAGCCGGGCGATGCCAAAGTCGAGCAGTTTGGCCTCGCCTTCAGTGTTGACGAGAATATTCGAGGGCTTGAGATCCCTGTGTACGACGAGGTGCCGGTGTGCGTGTTCGACTGCCGCGCAGACCTTCGCGAACAGCCGCAGGCGCGCGCCGAGATCGAGATTGCGCTGCTGGCACCAGTCCGTCAGCGGCACGCCGTCGACGTATTCGAGCGCAAGCCACGGGGTGCCTACCGCGTCCACGCCGGCATCGATGAAGCGAGCGATGTTGGGGTGCTCGAGCCGGGCGAGAATGCGGCGCTCCTCGCGCAGACGCTCGCCCAGGCGGGCATCGCCGCCACGCACGCGCTTGACCGCGACGCGCTGCTCGACCTCGCCATCGACGCGCTCGCCCAGCCAGACTTCGCCCATGCCGCCGGTGCCGAGTACGCGCACCAATTGGAATGGTCCGAGGCGCTCCGGGGTCGATGGGGCGGATGGGGCCGGCACTTTGTCATGCAATTCGCTGCTGCTGAAATTCTCGTCCAGCTGGCGCAGGACGCGCGATAGCGCGAGCAGACGAACGACATCCGGGTGCTGGCGCAGGCGCTCCGGAATTGCCTCGGGTTCGAGCTTTTCGCCGGCTGCCAGCCGGGCGGCAAGGTCATCGAGGGTCGGGTCGGTGTCGGTCATCGCGATTCTCGGTGTTCGCTGATCCAAATGCGCGAGGGCGGGCTCAACGAACGCTGGGCCGCTGTCAGCCTTCGGCCTGCGCCATCCGGGCGATTGCGCGGTTGAGCTTCATCCGCACGCCATCCGATGTCTCGCCGGTTTCGGCTGCGATCTCGGCGAAGCTCATGCCAAATTCGAAGCGCATCAGCACCAGGCCGCGGTGCTCGGGAACGAGCCGGGCCAGTGCCTGCTCGTAGGCCAGCCAGTCAGTGATGTCGA
>CAZFUH010000207.1:0-7553 GCA_964522235.1 uncultured Rhodanobacteraceae bacterium | reverse complement strand
CCGGCCAACGGCAACGCGCAGTGGCAGTGGGGCGGGCTGTATCTGCAGGGCGACTGCCACAGCCCGGCCCAAGTGTTCGCGCTCGATGGCGCCCAGGTCCTGGCCGCGCACACGTTTCAGGTTTCGTGCATTCCGGCCGGCGCGACGGTGATCTTCAATATCGACGGTGCCAGTGCTGGCCTGACCAATATGAGCCTGGAATCGTTGGCGACGCATCGCCGGCGGACGCTGTTCAACTTCCATCAGGCCGAGCAGCTCAAGCTGGCCGGAGTTGGCGTGCAGGGCAGTATTCTGGCGCCACTGGCACACATCGAGCAGCCGCAGGGCGTGATTCACGGCAGCGTGATCGCGCGCTCGTGGGACGGCCCGATGCAGCTCAATCACGTGCCGTTCCAGGGCGCTGGCGCGGGTGATTTCTGCGCCCTGTACCCGATCGCGTTGCCGCAGTCTGTGCTGACGGCGACGGCGCCGGGAACGACCGTCTCGCAACTGCCGCGCGGAACCGGTCCGGGCAACTTTTCCTGGCTGACCTGGGCCGGCAACCCGAACGCGCCAACCCTCGCCAACAGCCTGCTGCCGCCCGGCGACAGTTACGGCTACGTCAATCCCGACGATGACAGCGACTGGCTGCTCGATCCCGGCGACTGGGTGCAGGGTGCGCCCGGCAACATGAACAGCACCGCGATCCGGGCCGGTATCGATGCCCTGCTTGGCGTCGAGATCGCCGTTCCGGCCTGGTCGCAGCAGCGCGGCCAAGGCAACAACCTGGACTACCAGGTCGCGCAATTCGCGCGCGTGCGCCTGATCGATTATCGACTGACCGGCCAGGGCTGGCTGAGCTTCGAGTTTCTCGGCTACACGCACTGCTACAACCGGCCGCCGGTCGCACACGACCAGGCACTCAGCACGTCGGCCGGCGTCACGCTCGCGATCGAACTGACCGGCGAGGACGCGGACGGCGATGCGCTGCGCTATGAGATCGTCGAAGGTCCGGCGCATGGCAGCCTGAGCGGTGAACCGCCGCTGCTGAGCTACCAGCCCGAGGCCGGCTTCGTCGGCACCGACCAGTTCCGGTTCCTCGTCCGCGATGCCTATCTGGCCTCGATGCCGGTGACCGTGACCATCGAGGTGTTCCAGGGCAACGCCCCGCCGCAGATCGTCGGCACGCCGCCGCTGCATGCGCTTGTGGGACAAGTATACGACTATGCACCGCAGGCGATCGATCCGGACGGTGGCGGGGGGCTGAGCTGGTCACTGATCGAGGCACCGGCCGGCCTGCACGTCGATCCGGTCACCGGCGCGGTCGACTGGACACCGGCCGCGGATCAGGTCGGCGAACATCCGGTCCGGCTGCGGGTGACCGATCCGGCCGGCGCCTATGACGAGCAGGCCTGGGTGATCACCGTCGTACGCGGCAACCAGGCGCCGCTGGCGCACGATCAGTCCTTGAGCACCGCGATCGGCATCGTGCTGGCGATCGAGCTGAGCGGCGAAGATCCGGATGGCGATGAACTGACGTACGAGATTGTCGCGGCACCGGCGCACGGCAGCCTGGCCGGTGAGGGGGCACTGCTGATCTACACGCCGCTGGCCGGCTTCGTCGGCAGCGATGCGTTCCAGTTCCTGGTTCGCGACGCCGAGCTGGCGTCGGCACCGGCGACGGTGACGATCGAGGTCTACCAGGACAACCGGCCGCCGCAGATCGTCAGTGAGCCGCCGCTGGCGGCGCGCGTCGGCGAACCGTACGCCTATCCCGCCGTCGCGGTCGATCCGGACATCGACGACGTCCTGAGCTGGAGCCTGGTCGAGGCGCCGGCCGGCATGAGCATCGACGCCGCGAGCGGCCGGATCGACTGGACGCCGGCCGCGGACCAGATCGGCGCGCATCCGGTCCGGCTGCGCGTGACCGATGCCGCCGGAGCACACGACGAGCAGGCC
Source organism: uncultured Rhodanobacteraceae bacterium (assembly GCA_964522235.1). GTDB lineage: Bacteria > Pseudomonadota > Gammaproteobacteria > Xanthomonadales > UBA2363 > Pseudofulvimonas. The sequence continues at coordinate 5,615 of CAZFUH010000207.1, read as the reverse complement.
TGGATCGTCACCGTCGAGCGCGGCAACCAGGCGCCGCTCGCGCACGATCAGTCGCTGAACACGCCGGCCGGCGTCGCGCTCGCGATCGAGCTGACCGGCGAGGATCCGGACGGCGATGCGCTGACCTACGAGATCATCGCGGCGCCGGCGCATGGCAACTTGGCCGGCGAGGGTGCGTTGCTGATCTACACGCCACTCGCCGGCTTCGTCGGCAGTGATGCGTTCCAGTTTCTGGTTCGTGACGCCGAACTGGCGTCGGCACCGGCGACGGTGACGATCGAGGTCTACCAGGCCAACCGGCCGCCGCAGATCGTCTCGACGCCGGTGCGGCATGCCGATGCCGGTATCCCCTATGTCTACGACGTCGTCGCCGTCGATCCCGATCCGGCTGACGTACTGAGCTATAGCCTCGATCTGGCGCCGGATGGAATGGCCATCGACGGCGGCAGCGGCCGGATCGAGTGGCTGCCGCCGGCCGAGCTGGCCGGCAACAACACGCTCGACAACCCGATGTGCCTGCGTTCGAGCGGCACGCATTCGGCGATCGTTCCGGCCGCCGATGTCGTCGTCATCGTCGACGAATCCGGTTCGATGTCCGGTGAGCACGCATGGATCGCCGATATCGCGCCACCGCTGGAGGCGCACCTGGCCAGCAATGGCATTGGCGATGGCGTGGTACCGAACCGCTATGGACTGATCGGCTACGAGCGATTTCCGCGTCCGCTTCCGGTCGGGGACGGAGCAATGGGCAGTTTCCTGGAGCTGATTGATGCCACCGCACTGTTGCGAATCGCGGGCGGCTTCGAGGACGGCTGGCGCGCGATTCGCCATGCCTTGGTTGAATATCCGCTGCGTGACGAGGCGGCGCGCAACTTCATCCTGATCACCGACGAGCCGCGCGACAACGGCGATCCGAGCATCACCTACGAATCACTGCTTGCCGAGCTGCGGGAAGCCAAGGCTGTGCTCAACGCGATCGTCAATTCGCGTTTCCGTTGCGGTGACGGCTCGTCGGCGCTGGGCATCGGCGAGCACGGCATCGGCTACAAGGCCGACGGCCGCGGCGGCTACGAGACCTGCGCCGGGGCGGTCGCGCACAACGCGCTCGGCACGACCATCCCCGACTACGTCGACCTGGCGCTGGCCACCGGCGGTGCCGCCTGGGATCTCAACATTCTGCGCGCCGGCGGTGTCACCGCCCAGTCGTTTACGAACGCCCTGCTGACGATCAAGGTGCGGGAGATCCTTGAGCAGATTCCGCCGCAACCGCTGGCGGATCTGTTCGTCGTCGATCTGGACATTCATGCCGGCTCGGTCTCGATCGAGATCGGCAATCGCGGCCTGGTCGATGTCGAAACACCGTTCCAACTGGTACTGATCGCCGACGACGAAGCGGTCGCGACGCGGACCGTCGCCGCGCTGGCCGTCGGCGAGCGGCATACGGTGGTGATCGACTGGCAGCCCGACGGTGATCCGCCGTCGTCCATCTCCGCGGCGATCGTCGCCGGGGACGGTACCGTTGAATGCCACGACGGCAACAACGATCTGGAGGCGGCCTGGGTCCAGGTCCGGGCCAGCGATCCGCTCGGGCTGTATGACCGCCAGGCCTTCGCGGTGCTTGTCCGCGACGTCAACGCGGCACCGGTGATCGAGTCCGAGCCGGTGACCGAGGCGGCGATTGGTGTGCGCTACCGCTACCGCGTGCTCGCCAGCGATCCGAACCGTGGCGACAGTCTGGAGTACCGCCTTGCGCTCGCTCCCGCTGGCATGAGTATCGATCGCGTCAGCGGCGAGATCGCCTTCCTGCCCGACTCGGGTCAGGAGGGCGTGCATCCAGTCGAGGTCCATGTACGTGATCTGGGTGGTCTGGAGGCGGTGCAGAACTACGCGTTGACCGTCGATCGTTCCTACCTGCCGCCGCGCTTTTCGGTCAAGCCGCTGCGTCGCGCGGCGCCAGGGCGGTTGTACCGGTTCCAGCCGGTGGTCGAAGCCGATCCGGACGCCATCCTGCGCTATGACCTGTTCCTCGGACCCGCCGGTGTCGGCGTTGACCCGCAGACTGGCCTGCTGACCTGGCTGGTGCCGGAGGACCATCCCGGCCATTTCCACTACGTCGTGCTGCGTGTGCGCGATCAGGTCGGCAACTACGATCTGCAGGTATTCCGCCTGGTCATCGAGTTGCCGCGCATCACCTCAAATCCCCTCCTGACGGCAACCCAGGGCAGCAACTACAGCTACATACCGGTGTTGAACCGGATCGACAGCGAGGAGGAGTTCATCTGGCGGCTCGACATCGGCCCCGCCGGCAGCCAGGTCAATGCCGCGACCGGACGATTCGACTGGCCCGGCGCGACCGTCACGTCGAGCGCGCCGGCGATGCTGGCGCAGCCGAACCCGATGTGCCGGCTCGCCGAGCATCCGACCACGCCGATCATCGCGCTGCGCGAGCGACTGACCGTCACCTACCCGAATCGGGCGACGCAGCCGCTGATCGGACCGCTCGCCGACACCAACCTGGATGGCGTGCTCGATCACAACGACCTGGTCGCCGCCGTGGTCCTCTCGTGGACCGACGGCGGCCACAGCAACCGGCGCATCCATGCACTGAACGCGCGCACCGGTGCCGTGCTGTGGAGCCACAATCATCGTGCGCCGGATTGGAACGTGCTGCCGGCGATGGCCGATCTGGACGGCGGCGGCGAGGTCAGCATCCTGTTCGTCGATGCCCAGAAGCACCTGGTCGCGCTGCGCCATGACGGCAACGTCCGCTGGGTCAGCGCCGAGCCGGTCGCGAACAGCAACCAGAACCTGGCCTACAACGCGATCAGCATCGCCGATCTCGACGGTGACGGTCGCGCCGAGATTCTGATCGGCCCGAGCGTATTCGGCCATGATGGTCAGCTGCGCTGGCAGTTTCCGCTCACGAACAATGGCCAGAGTCAGTCGCTGGCGATCGATCTTGACGGTGACGGCGCCATGGAAGTGCTGTACCGCGGCGAAGTCCGCGATGCCGACGGCGCGCTGCTGTTCCAGACCCCGAGCGCGGCCGACGCAACGGTCAACTATGCGTTCTTCGCGCCGGTGCGGCTCAGCGACGGTGAGCGGTCGGATATCGTCATCAGCGAGAACACCTCGCAGGGCAATCGTCTGACCGCGATGCGCGCCGATGGCGAACTGTTGTGGCAGCTCGACAACACCATGATCGCCCACGTCGGTCTGCCGCTGGTCGGCGACTTCTTCGGCGAAGGCATCGATACGGTGTTCCTGCCCGCGACTGGCCAGATGTTCAATGCCGCCGGCGACCTTGAATGGGACATTGGCAGCCAGGCGACCTGGCAGGTGCGCAGCTTCCGTGCCGCTGCCGCGGGCGACGTCAATGGCGACGGCCACCTTGAGATCCTGGCGTTCGGCAACGGCCAGTTGCAGGTGCGCAGCGGCCGCAGCGGCGCCCTGCTGGTGTCCGACGGCAGTTGGGGCGACGGCGTTGCCTACAGCATGACGCCGGTCCTGGTCGATGCCTTCGGCACCGGTCATGCCGTGCTCGCCGTCGGTGGCGCTACCGGCCTGCGCTTGTATGAGGCGCTGGTCGGCGTCTGGCGTTCGGACACCCGCGTAGCGAACCAGCAGGCCTTTGCGCGCGACCGGATCCGGCCCGATCTCAGTGTGCCGCCGGCCGGTGCCGGTAGCGAAGCGACACCGTTGCAGCACTATGCGCAACGCTACCCCGGCGCACCGACGACACAACTGCTCAGCGATCTTCGCACCAGCGCGCCATACGGCCTGCCGGTCGAGGGCGGCACCCGTCTCACGGCCGACGTCGTCAATCGCGGCACCGGCGCCAGTCGGCCGTTCACGCTGCGCTTTCATCGCGGCGCGGCGGAGCACGGCGGCGAGCTGATCGGTGAAGTCGCCGGTCCGGCATTGAGTGCCGCCCAATCGGTCGCACTGTCGCTGACCGGTCTGACGCCCGAGGCGCTCGGTGACGACGAGGTGTTCGCCGTCATCGTTCCGCACGAAGACGAACTGGAGTGCGACAGCGCGAACAACCGCGCCTCTGGACGGGTCATGCGGATCGGCGTCGCCGACCTGGGCGGCCTCGAAGCGAGCCAGCGCTGGCTGGTCGGCGTCAACGAATCGCTGAAGACGCCGCGATTCCTCACCACCGCGCCGACCGCGGCGATCGAGGGACAGCGCTACGCCTATGCCGCGCAGGCCGAGAGCGACCATGCCGGGGACGCGCTGCTGTTCGAACTGACGCAGGCGCCGAGCGGCGCCGGGGTCCATCCGCGCAGCGGCCTGATCGAGTGGACGCCGCCTTGGGGCCAGACCGGCACGCACCGGTTCACCCTGCGTGCCAACAGCCTGAACGGCCGCGTTGCCAACCAGACCTGGAACGTCCAGGTCGCCGCATCGACCGAACCGAACCAGCCGCCGCAGATCGTCTCGGTGCCGGTCACCCAGGCCTCGCTCGGCCAGGTCTATCGCTATCCGGTGCAGGCCGTCGATCCGGATGGTCACGCCTTGAGCTATGCCCTGGCCGAAGGCCCGGCCGGCATGCAGATCGACGCCGACACCGGCCTGCTGCTGTGGATTCCGGCAACGGCCGTGCCGGCACCGGTGCCGGTCACCGTCACGGTCACCGACGAGCGTGGCGCCAATGACAGCCAGAGCTTTGAGGTCACCGTCCATTCGACGCCGAACCGGCCGCCGATGATCCTGAGCACGCCCGAACTGGCGGCCAGCCTCGGCCAGCCCTGGCAGTATCCGGTGCTTGCCGAAGATCCCGACGGCGACCCGCTCAGCTATCAGTGGCTGCTTGCCCCGGACGGCGCCGTCTTCGATCTCGGCGACCTGCGCCTGGACTGGACGCCGCAGCCGGATCAGCTCGGCGTGCAGAGCTTCCAGCTCGAAGTGCGCGACGATCGCGGCGGCTGGGCGCGGCAGAGCTTCAGCGTCTATGTCAACGACCCGGCGCAGAACCAGCCGCCGGCGATCACCAGCACGCCGCCGGCCGTCGCGATGGTGAACCAGGCCTATGGCTATGCCGCCAGCGCCGAGGATCCGGACGGCGATGCGCTGACCTGGTCACTGGCGATCGCGCCGGCCGGCATGAGCGTCGGTACCGGGACCGGCCTCGTCAGCTGGACGCCGTCGGCGAGCCAGATCGGCACACACACCGTCGAACTGCTGGTCAGCGACGGTCGCGGCGGTGTCGCGTGGCAGCGCTACGACGTGCAGGTGCTCGAATCGGCGCCGCCGAACCGGCCGCCGCGCATCGACAGCGCACCGGCCATGACGGCCAAGTCCGGCCGGCCGTATCTGTACCGCATCGTCACCAGCGATCCGGACGGCGATGTCGTCACGCTGAGCCTGGAGGCAGGCCCGGCCGGCATGCAGCTGGATGCCGGCAGCGGCGAACTGAGCTGGACGCCGACGGCAACCGGCGACTACCCGGTGCGCATCCGCGCCGCCGACGCGCAGTACTGGGTCGAACAGATCTGGACCCTGCGCGTGCTCGACGGCAGCGTACCGCTGTCAGTGAGCCTCGATGCCCAGCCGCGCTTCGTGTTGCCGGGCGAGGACGTGCTGGTGACGATCCATCCGGAAGCCGCAGC
>CAZFUH010000206.1:0-7595 GCA_964522235.1 uncultured Rhodanobacteraceae bacterium | reverse complement strand
TCGAGGCCGACCACATGAACCAGGCGAACATCAGTGCCAGTGCCGCCATCAGGGCAGCGAGAAAGCCCAGGGTGACCGTAACGCCGGTGGAAGCGCGAGCCAACTCGAATTCCATCTCCGTTCTCCGATGCCGGGTACTGGACGATGCTGGAAGCGAAGCCGCCGGGAAGCGGTCGCGGCAGCATCATGGTAGAGCTCTGCCGGCGGCATCGCCAGTCCATGAGCACAGATTCGGACGGTTTGCTGAACCCTCCGGAGCCGATCGCGCACCGGCAAGATTTACCGACCGGACAGTGGATCGATCCGCTTGAAAGACTCTCAGTCAACTCGGTAGCGCCGATTCCGCACGCAGTATCGACAGCGTTCAGGTTTCCTCTTGACTCCGGGCAAGGGCATGGCCAGGGTGATGGCTGCAATGAGAAAACGTCGCGCCGCCGTCCTGATTCTGCTGCTGCTCATTCTTGGGCTGGTCGCGCTGCGCGTCGCCTTGCCGGGCATCGTCGAGCGTCAGATCAATGCCCGCATGGCCGAGATGGGCGATTACACCGGTCGCGTCGATCGCGTTGGCTTGGCGATCTGGCGCGGCGCCTACAGCTTGCGTGGGCTGCAGGTCGAAAAGCGTGCCGGCGAGATCCCGGTGCCCCTGCTATCGGCGCCCAGTGTCGACATCTCGTTGTCATGGCGCGATCTGCTGCGTGGCGGCATCGTCGCCGAAGTGCGCTTCGAACAGCCGACCGTGCATTTCGTCGATGGCAGCGGGGCGGAAAACAGTCAGGCTGGGCTTGGCGTCGACTGGCGTCAGCGCCTGGACGATCTGGTGCCGATCCGGGTCGACGACGTGCTGATACGCGACGGTACCGTGGTCTTCCACAACTTCGTTTCCGACCCGCCGGTTGACCTGAAGGCGACCCAGGTCGACGCCGCGATCCGAAACCTGACCAATGTCCGCGATACCGAGGGTCGACGGGTCGCGGAGATGGAGGCGACCGCAACCCTGTTCGACAGTGGCCGCCTGGAGACCGAGGCCAGATTCGACCCGTTTGGTCGGATCGACGAGTTCAGCTTTGCCTTGCGCGTACTGGAGATCGATCTGACCCAGGTCAATGATCTCGCCCGGGCCTATGCCAATCTCGATTTCGAATCCGGAAACGGCGAGTTCGTGCTCGAGTTGGAGGCGGCTGAAGGCCAGCTCAGCGGCTATGCCAAGCCGCTGTTCCAGCAGCTGCAGATTTTCAGCTGGCAGAGCGATGTGGTGGAATCGGACAAGAACCCGCTGCGAATCGCCTGGGAAGCGCTGGCTGAAGGGGTGACGACGTTGTTCACAAATCGGCCGGCCGATCAGTTCGGTACTCGGATCGAAATCCGTGGCGACATCAGCGATCCGGAACTGGGGACCTTCAGCGCCATCATCGGCATCCTGCGCAATGCCTTCGGCGAGGCGCTGCGACCGTACTTCGAGGGCACCCGCCTTCGCGCCCGCAATGACGACTGACGACGAATCGTCGTCCGTGAGACGGACATCGGCGGACGCCGCCACGCTGCCGGGCGCGTTGGCCGGAAACTGCCGGCGCGCTCCGCAGCGCTGCCGCGATTACCACGGCTGCGGCCGGGCGATGCGCAGCAGATCGTCGAGCAGGGCGGCGGCGGTGAGATCGGCACCGGCGCCTGGACCCTGAATCAGCAACGGTTGCTGGCGGTAGCGATCGCTGTGGATCAGCACCCGGTTGTCGGTGCCGCGGCCGGCGGCGAGCGGGTGCTCGGGCGGCAGTGCCTGTACAGCGACGCTGGCGCCGTTGGCGTCGAAACGGGCGACACAGCGCAGCCGCGAGCCCTTGGCCTGGGCGCGAGCCAATCGTTGCTCCAGGGGTGCGTCAAGCACGGACAGGGCTGCGTCGATCCGTTCTGGCGCCGCCGCGGCCAGGGTCGGTGGCAGCAGGGCGTCGACCCGGACCAGGTCGCTGGTCAGCGGCAGTCCGCAGCTGCGGGCCAGGATCAGCAGTTTTCTGCGCACGTCTTCGCCGCCGAGATCGATGCGCGGGTCGGGTTCGGTATAGCCGGCCGCGACCGCTTCGCGCACGCAGTGCGAAAACGGGCGGCTGCCGTCGTAGCGATCGAACAGCCACGCCAGGGAGCCGGACAGCACGCCTTCGACGCTGAGTATGCGATCGCCGCCGGCGACCAGGGCGCGCAAGCTGGAAAGCAGCGGCAGTCCGGCACCGACGGTGGCGCTGTCGCCGTAACCGGCGCCGGTGCCGGCGCGGGCATGCTGGATCGCCTGCCAGCGGCTCAGGCTGGCACCGGGGCCGAGCTTGTTGGCGGTGACGACGTGGTGGCCGCGAGCGAGCCACGCCGCGTGCCGGCTGGCGACGGCGTCGCTGGCGGTGGCGTCGACGATGACGACACGTTCGCGCAGTGCCGGATCCTCGACCGCGGTGACGAGGTCGAAGTCGCCGGAAGCCGTCTTCCAGCCTTGGTCCAGCAGGGCGTCCGGCGAATGACGATCGGCATCGGCGAGCGTTGCCGCACGAATCAGCGAGCGCCGGTCCAGGCGGTTGCGATCGAGGGTCCAGGCACGCGAGTTCGCGGCCGCCCGCAGTGGCAGGCGCTCACCCGGGTCGAGTTCGGCCAGGCGCGCGAGCAGGGCTCGACCGACCTGGCCGGTACCGAGCAGGATCAGCGGCACGACCTCATTGCCGTGGCAGTGGACACGGTCGGCGCCGCGCACGCGGATCGGCTCCGCCAGAGCCGGGCCGGCGTCGGCGCTCATGCCGCACCGCCGTGACATTTGCGTACCGGCACCGTTGCCGCAGCGGCGCGCTCGAGCGCGGCATCAAGATCGGCAAGCAGATCGGTTTCGGCCTCGATGCCGACCGACAGCCGCAACAGGCCATCGCCGATGCCGGCTACGGCGCGGGCATCCGCGGACATGGCTGCGTGCGTCATTGATGCCGGGTGCGCGATCAGGCTTTCGACGCCGCCAAGCGATTCTGCCAGGGTGAAGCATTCCAGCCGGTCCAGGAACGCACGCACCGCGACTTCGCCGCCGGTCAGCTCGACGCTGACGATGGCGCCGAAGCCGGACTGCTGGCGCAGGGCCAGGGCGTGCTGCGGGTGGCTGGCCAGGCCGGGATAGTGCACCGCGGCCACCGCCGTGTGCCCGTGCAGTCGTTCCGCGATCACCTGGGCGTTGGCCTGGTGCTGGCTCAGACGCACCGTCAGGGTGCGCAGGCCGCGCAGCGTCAGCAGGCTGTCGAATGGGCTGCCGGTCAGGCCGAGGGCATTCGCCCACCATACCAGTTGCTCGTGCAGACCACGGTCACTGGCGACGACGGCACCGCCGACGACGTCGCTGTGACCGTTGAGGTACTTGGTGGTCGAGTGCACGACCAGATCGGCACCGAGAGTGATCGGCTGCTGCAAGGCCGGCGACAGGAAGGTGTTGTCGACACAGACCAGGGCGCCGGCCTGGTGCGCGGCATCGGCGACGAAGCGGATATTGGTCAGGCGCAGCAGGGGATTGCTCGGCGTCTCGATCCAGACCATGCGCGGACCTTCGGCGAGGGCAGCGCCGAACGCCACCGGGTCGTGGTAGTCAACGATGGCTAGACGGAAATGGCGTTTGCGCGCCAGCGCCGTAAACAGCCGCCAGGAGCCGCCATAGCCGTCGTGCGGCACCACCAGCAGGTCTTCTGGTTCAAGCAGGGCGAGGACGACGGCGATCGCCGACATGCCGCTGGAGGTGACCACGGCACCGGTTCCACCCTCCAGTTCGGCCAGGGCTTCGGCGAGCAGATCACGGGTCGGGTTGCCGCTGCGGGTGTAGTCGTAGCGACGCTTGCCGCCGAAGCCGTCGAAGCTGAAGTTGCTGCTCAGATGCAACGGCGGCGTGACCGCACCGAATGCGGAATCGCGATCGATGCCGGCGCGAACCGCGATGGTCGCCGGTTGCCGCGCGCTCATGCCGCCACCTCGCAGCGTGCGTCGGCCAGCGCCGATGCCAGTACGCGGGTGATCTCACGCTCTTCCTTCAGAAACGCGTCGTGACCATAGCGCGAGCGCAGCGTAACAAGGCGCCGCAGCGCCGGCAGTCGTCCGGCCAGGGCGTGGAGATCGGAAATCGGCACCAGTTGATCCTGCTCGATGCCGACCACGGTCACCGGCACCTGGATCTGGTTCGGGTCGACCCGGTGCAGGTCGATCGACTCGGACAGGCGCAGAAAGGCTTGGGCATCGAAGTCGCGCGCGAACGCTTCGCCGCGTGCATGCAGATATGCTTCGGCGGCGACCTGGTAGTGGTCGTCGACCGCCACCGGCGGCTGATCGAAGCGCTGGCCGAACTCTTCCGGACTTCGGTAGCTGAGCAGGGCCAGTTGCCGAGCCAGGGACAGCGCCTGCCGCCGCTGCGTATCGCCGTCGGCGAGGCGGACCAGATTGCGCTGAATACTTCGCCAGGCGCTGGCATACGGGTGCGGACGATCGCTGCCGCTGATCGCGATCAGCTGCCGCAGCCGGCGACCGTGGCCGGCTGCGAAGGCGAGGCCGACCATGGCGCCATAGGAGGCGCCGACAACGGCTTCGACCTGACGAATATCCAGGGCATCGAGCACGGCGGCCAGAGCATCGGCCTGGTCGGCGGTGTCGATGGCGCCATCGATGCGGCCGTCGGCGCCGAGCCAGTCGATGCTGAGCAGGCGATAGCGCTGCGGATCCAGCGCCTTGCCGTCGCCGACCTGGGACTGCCACCAGCCGGGCGCACAATTGCGGCGATTCGCCGCCAGGTGCCGGTTGGCCGAGATGCCGCCGAGCACGACCAGAACCGGGGCGCCATTCGCGCCCAGGCATTCATAGCCGATGCGCACGGTGCGAACGCCGAGATGGCGCAGCGGCAGGCTCAACCAGACTTCACCGCACTCGGCGGCGACCAGCGCCGGCGCCCGCGCGGCGGTGGTACAGAGGTGACTTGGGAACGACGCCGACAGCGTCGAGACGGGTAGGGAAGCGGCTAGGTGGGTCATCGTTGCAGTCCTGGTAGTGGCGACGGATCAAGATGACCCATCGAGGACGTGCGGATGACCGTGATTCGATACCCGGGCGGGCGGCGAGACACGTTCCATCTGCCGGTCGATGTCGTAAACGACATCGCCGCAGGATTTGGCACCTTCCCAGGCGCTTGCGCTCCTAAGGAGGTTGCCCCGGCTTCTTCGGGCCTGTCCCTCAGCCGGTCTCGATGGGTGCGGCAAGCCTAAGGGCAGCCGAATCGAGTGTCAATCCTTTTATCGCGATATAGCGATGAATGCTGGATCAGAGTCGGCGCAGTCGCCGCGCCAGGGTCTCGACCTCAACCGGTTTGCGGTAGAACGCCTGGGCGCCAGCAGCCAGCGACTGCGCTTCGTCACCCGGATGCTGGCGCGCCGTGATGACGATGACCGGCGGGCTCAGCGGGCCCAGGCGCTGGCGCATCAGGGACAGAAATTGCAGACCGTCCAGCTCCGGCAGATCCAGATCGAGCAGGATCGCGTCGAAGCGATCCTGCTCGACCGCAGCCAGGGCCAGCAGACCATTGTCGACCGCGTGCAGATCGGCGCCGAGCGCGGTCAGCCGCGCCGACCACACCTCGCTCAACAAAGGATCGTCCTCGACCAGGAGCAGGGTCATTCCATCCAGGCGCGTTTCCGGGGCGCTGTCGGTCGAAGCCGGCTGCGCCGATGGTGCCGCCAGCGCGTGGCACGCTGCCAGGGTCGCCAGCGGTCGCCACGGTCCCGACAGGGTTCGCCGGCGGGCATTGGCTACCGGCAGCGGCGCCGCCAACGGCAAGCTCAAAACGATGTTCTGGTCGCTCAGCCGGTACCGCTGCAATTCGGCTTCGGCCTCGGCGGCGGCGTTCGCGGCCAGCAGGACTATGGTGCGTTTGCCGATGCTGGATGCCTGTATCAGGACCGGATCGCCGACATCGACGTTGGCACCGAGGGCGGTCAGGCTTGCCGCCAGATCCTCGCCGCGCTGCCGCACCGGGTCGACGATCAGCAGGGGTGGCAAGCCACTGCCATCGACGATCGTCCGTCGATCGCGGGCCGGCAGCTGCACCCGCAGCCAGAATCGACTTCCGCCACCTTCGCCGTCATCAGCCCCGACCTCGCCCGACATCAGCAGGGCCAGTTCGCCGGCGATCGCCAGACCCAGGCCGCTGCCGCCAGAGGAGCGGCCTCGGGCATCCTGGTTGTAGCGTTCGAACAGGCGCTCGCGGATTTGCGGTGACAGACCGGGGCCGTCGTCCTGGACCGCGAAACAGTGGCGCTCGCCATCGTATTCCAGCAACAGCCGGACTCGTCCTTCCGGTGTAAATTTTATTGCGTTGTTGATGAAGTTGAGAAGAATCTGGGTCAGGCGTTTGCCGTCGGCCTGCACCGCCAGCGGTACGCCGGGTTCGATCCGGGCACTGAGCGCCAGCCCCTTGGCTTCGGCCGCGGCACCGGCCTCGTCGATCAGTCCATCGACCAGCTCCGCCAGGTTCAGGTCGGCCGGCTCCAGGTCCAGCCTGCCGGCCTCGATGCGCGATAGATCGAGCAGGTCATTGATCAGTGCCAGCATGTGCTCGGCGGCCTTGTTTACCGAGCGCGCGTAGTGCCGTTGGCGGTCGTCGAGCGGACTATCGAGCAAGAGCGCGTTCATGCCCAGCATGCCGGCCATCGGGGTGCGGATCTCGTGGCCGATCGAGGCCAGGAAGCGGGTCTTGGCCAGGCTGGCCTGTTCCGCCCAGTGCCGTCGCTCCTCGGCCAGGGCCAGGGTATGCCGGCGCCTGAGTCGGCGGCGATAGCTTTGCAGGATGACAGCCAGCAACCCGATCAAGGCGGCTGCGTAGAGGGCGAATGCCCAAGGCTGTCGCCAGGGCGGTGGTTCGACCTGGAATTCCAGTCGCAGCCGATTGCGTGCCGGTTGTCCGTCGCTGCCTGCGGCCTCGACCTCGAGCAGATGGCGACCGCTGGGCAGACGTTCGATCACGCGTTCGGGCTGGCCATGCAATTCGATCCAGTCCGGGTCGTAGCCCTCGAGCCGGAAGCGATAGCGATGCGCGGAAGGCTTGACCAGGCTGTCCAGGCGCACCGCCAGGCGCAGTTCGCGGTGGTTGTGATCGAGCCGAACCGTTCGGCCATCGAGCGGCAGCTGTATGCGGCGAGCACCGTGCTGTGCCTGGGCTGAGTGCCAGCGCAACGTCGGTGCCGGCAGCGAAACCGCGTGCAGGGCCTGACTGTCGATGACCACGAGCCCGGACACGGTCGCAGCGGCGAAGCGATAGTCGTCGAGCCGGATTGGCGGCGCGCGACGGCTGAACTCGGCGCTCGGCAGGCCATCGTTCTGGTCGTAGTGCACGATCCGGTCATCGACCGGATCGTAGGCATACAGGCCGCGCATGCTGGTCATCCAGACCACGCCATCGGCATCGACATACAGCCCGCCGGCACGAACCGCAGGCCAGCCCTGATCTCGGCCGACCGAGCGCAGCAGGTGCAGGGTGTCGCGCTCGCGACGGTATTGCTGCAGTCGGTCGCCGGCATGCAGCCAGAGCTGTCCTTGGCGATCGAATCCGAGACCGTCGA
>CAZFUH010000205.1:0-7640 GCA_964522235.1 uncultured Rhodanobacteraceae bacterium | reverse complement strand
GACACCGCTGCAACCTGGCAGCCCACGCTGGCGCCTTCGATTGCTGCCGACTGCCAGCGTCGACGAGAGGACGGGGCGATGAGCCGGCAGTTGCTGATCGTCCTCGAGCTGCTGTGCGGACTGTTGATGTTCTGCGTCGGCGCGGTTCTGCTCGGTTTGTTTCTGATGGAGTCCCCTGGAACCATGCCAATCTGGTTTCTTCCGATTGGCGCTGGCTTGCTTGCATTGGGCCTGGTGTACCTGGCCCAGGTACGGCGTGATGCACGTGCCAATGCCAGACACCGCATGACCCGTTTCGGCTACTGGTTTTACGGTACTGCGATCCTCGTTTTGTTCGCCGGCATCTTCGTCCTGGTGACCCTGTTCGACCCGGAACAGCGTCGAGCCCCCACCGCCGGATTCCTTTTCGGGCTGGTCATGGTCGGCGCCGTTTGCGAATGGCTGCTCAGCCGGCTCGGCCTTTCGGCATGGACACCGACCCGCAGCGTTGACAACGACGAGCGGCGGCTGCGATAGAAATGCCGGACATGCAAGTCGTAGGTCGCAGCAGGTTCGTCGCTGGTCTGTTGCCGTTCGTCGCCGGTCCGGTCGCAGCGAGCGGCTTTGGCGACGAAAGCGCAGCCGTGTTCTTTCTCGTCATCGGCCTGCTGCTGGCGATCGGCTTCACGCTGCCGTTCGGGGTCGCTGGCGGCATGCTGTATGGGATCGGCCTGCTGTCGTGGCGCAATGCCTTGATCGCGTCGGGCGGGGCCATGGCGGCCTGCATCTTCGTTCTCACCGATATCAGCGGTCCGGACTGCGTGCCAGCGCTCGTCGGTCGTATTGTGGATTGTTTCGTGGTGCTGGTAGTGTGGCATTCAATCGCCTGCCCGCTTGCGCTTCGGCTGCTCAAGCGGCGGCGCACTGATCGGAGAATCGCGGATGTTCAAGCGGGCCAGGCATTGTCAGCAATGCGGTAGCGTCATGCCGTCCGATACCGCACTGATGATCTGGGACTTCATCGCCATCGAGATCCTGTTATGGGTTGTGCTGGGGATCGTCTGTCTCCTCGCGCTCACGGTTGGACTGTGGGTCGCGGCCGGGCTGGTCGGCGGTGGATTGGTTCTGGTGTGCTTCTTGTATGCTCCGTTGCTGCGCGATCGCTGCCAGGCCTGTCGAGAAGCCGACGCAAGCACTGCGGAGAGTTCGGACAGGCGTCTGGGCGACTAGGCGTGTCGTGATCAAGACCGATGGCGACAAGTTACCGGACCGGCGTCGCTGCGCAAGACAAGCCGATCCACTTTGATTTCCGTGGCCAGTCGCATGTGATCATGAGCGAGTCCGAGTTGCGCATTGCCTGTTTTCGCGGCGACGAGGTCACTGAGCATCTGGCCGATGTCGCGCGCCTGCGCATCGAGGTGTTTCGGGATTTTCCGTACCTGTATGACGGTGATCACGACTATGAGGCGCGCTACCTGGCGACCTACGCGCGTTCGCCGGACAGCGTGTTCGTGCTTGCTTTCGACGGCGCGCGCGTGATCGGCGCGTCGACCGGAATCCCGCTCGCCGATGAAGACCGATCGTTCCAAACGCCCTTCGCCGAGCGCGGGATTGCCGTCGAACAGGTGTTCTATTGCGGCGAATCGGTACTGCTCAAGAGCCATCGCGGCCTCGGCCTTGGCCACCGCTTCTTCGACGAACGTGAAGCGCATGCGCGCGGACTGCGTCGCTTCGGCTGGACCGCGTTCGCGGCCATCGATCGCGCGCCGGACGACCCGCGCCGGCCGGCCGGCCATCGCGACAACGATGAATTCTGGCGCAAGCGCGGCTACCTGCGTCAGCCGGGCATGACCATGCGTCTGGCCTGGAAGGAGATCGGCGAATCCGGCGAGAGCGAGAAGCCGCTGACGTTCTGGCTGCGGGCGCTGGAGCCGGAGAAGTGAAGTTTCGCGCGCACACCGCATTCCGTCACCGATCGGACCACCAAGATGGCCGCCCTTGAATCCAACCCAGCGGAAGCGGTCGACCGAACCGGGTTGGCCGAACAACTGCGACAGCTCGGGGTGACGCCTGGCATGGTATTGATGGTGCACGCCAGCCTTCGTCGCATCGGTCCGATCAAGGGCGGCGCCGAAGCACTGCTCGACGCCCTACGCGATGTGCTCGGCGCCGATGGGACACTGCTGATGGCCCTCGGCGCCGATGACCGATGTCCGTTTGACCGGCTTACGTCACCGGTCGAACAGGACATGGGTGTGCTTGCCGAAGTCTTCCGCCGACGCTGCGGCGCCAGCGTCAACGATCATGCCGCCGCCCGATTCGGCGCCCTCGGGCCATGCGCTGCCGAACTTCTCGAACCGGTGCCGCTGCACGACTACCATGGACCAGGGTCGGTGCTGTCACGGCTGACGGCCATGAACGGATCGGTGTTGCGCATGGGCGCCGACATCGACACCGTGACCTTGACCCACTACGCGGAGTACCTGGCCGACTTGCCGGACAAGCGTCGGGTGCGGATTCGCTATCTGCGCGCCGATATTGGCGAGCAATGGATCGAGAGCCTGGACGACAGCGAAGGCCTCGTCGACTGGCCCGACGGCGATTACTTCTCGCGCCTGCTGCTCGACTTCCTCGAAGCCGGTCACGCCCGCATCGGAGCGGTGGGTCGCAGCAATGCCGAGCTGTTTCCTGCACCTGCCTTTGTCGGCTATGCCGTCGACTGGCTGGAAACACGGCTGGCTCGTTAGTTCTTGAGCGCCAACTCTAGACGGAAAGCGCAGCAAGCTGCGCTTCTACAGGAGCGTCGGTGCGCGCCGCCGTCTTCCAGGCTAATGGCTCCAGGTCGCGCTGATGCAGCGCCATTCTCCGTCTTCCTGACGCCAGCCGCTGTCGATGCTGATCCGGCGACCGCTGTCCGGCAGCAGTCCGCCGGAGCCACCGGTGACCAGGGCGCTCAACTTCACCGTCGCTCGCTCCTCGCCGTGCATGGTGATGTCCAGCGGTCCGGCCAGAACGGCGATCTCTCGATGGCGCAGCGCAATCGCACGCAAGGTCGCATGCAACTGCCGCCGATCGTACTGGCCGCTATTGCCGCTGAACTCGGTACTGACTCCGCTCAGGAAATCGTTGACGCGTCCGGCTTCGATCGCATTCTCCATATCCGCAATGGTTTCGCGCAGCCGCTGTTCGGCCGGAGCACGGCTGCACGCCGTCACTGCAAGCAATATCGCCATTGCCAGCCAGACAGCGGCTCTGCGCGCGCGCGTAGCGCCGACACGATAGGATGATGAGCGAATGCATTCGACCTGCGGAGAAAACGATGCGTGCATGGCTGCTGCTTCCATTGCTGATGTTCGGACCCGATCTTGCCACGGCGAGCAATGTCAGTGCCGATGTCGAGGCCAACAAGGACCAGATCGTCGCCTGGCGCCGCGACATTCATCAGAATCCGGAGCTTGGCAATCATGAAGTTCGTACCGCCGCCCTGGTCGCCGAGCACCTGCGCTCGCTCGGTCTGGAGCCACGCACCGGAATCGCGCACACCGGTGTCGCCGCGGTGCTGCGTGGCGGTCGACCGGGACCACGAATCGCGCTGCGCGCCGACATGGATGCACTGCCGGTCACCGAACGCACCGGCCTGCCGTTTGCGTCGACGGTCACCAGCACCTACCGCGGCGAACCGGTCGGGGTCATGCATGCCTGCGGCCACGATGCCCATGTCGCCATCCTGATGGGTGTGGCCCAGATCCTGGCCGGCATGCGCGAGCAACTCGCCGGTGAAGTCATGTTCGTGTTCCAGCCGGCCGAGGAAGGTCCGCCGGTACCCGGCGAGCTGGCCGGCGCAGCGCTGATGATCGAACAAGGCCTGTTCGCCGATTTTCAGCCCGAGGCGGTGTTCGGCCTGCATGTCTTGGCGGCGCTGCCGGTCGGCAAGGTCGGCTATCGCTCCGGGCCGATGATGGCCAGCGCCGACGAGTGGGTGCTGACCGTGCGCGGCCGACAGACCCATGGTTCGCGACCGTGGGACGGCATCGATCCGATCACCGTCGCGGCGCAGATCCTGCTCGGCAGCCAGAGCATCATCGCCCGGCAGATCGACATCACCAAGTCGCCGACCGTGCTGACCGCCGGCTCGATCAAGGGCGGTGTGCGCTTCAACATCATCCCCGATACGGTCGAAATGTCCGGCACCCTGCGCAGCTTCGACATGGCTCTGCGCGAGGACGTGATCGAGCGCTTTCGCCGTACCGCCGAACTGTACGCCGAGGCGGCCGGCGCCAGCGCCGAACTGATCGTCAACAACAATGCGCCAATGACCGCCAATGACGCCGCACTGGCCGAGCGGGCAGGCGCCGTGCTGAATACCGAACTCGGCCGCGACAACGTCATCACGATGCCGCTGCTGACCGTCGCCGAAGACTTCTCGCAGTACACCACGGTGGCACCCGGCTTCTTCTACTTCGTCGGCGCGACGCCGCGCGATCGCGATCCGCGCACCGCGCCGGCAAACCATTCGCCGGAGTTCTTTCTCGACGAGGAGGCCCTGGCAATCGGCACTCGTACCCTGCTGGCGCTGGCCCTGGACACCCTCGACGCGCGCTGACTAAACCGGGTTGCAACATTTGCTCGTGACAATGGCCGGATGCTCGTTCTGACCGTATTGCGAAAACACCGAGTCGACGAGGCCGTAGGCAGAGTTCCCGTTGACTGCGCATGCCGCGCGCTGCCTGGTGGCGGCGGCATTCGGCCAATTCCCCGCTGTTGAGAATCCCAATCCATGTCGACGTTCACCGAGACAGCCCCGAACACTGCCTTCGTCGCCGGCGCCACCGGCGCCACCGGTCGCCTGCTGGTGCGCGAACTGCTCGATCGCGGATTGGCGGTGAAGGCGCTCGTGCGCTCGGTCGAGCGTCTACCGGAAGATCTCCGCGACCACGCCCGGCTCAAGATCATCTGCCGGCCGATCCTGGACTTGAGCCAGGCCGAGCTGACCGAGCATCTGCAAGGCTGTCAGGCCGTGACGTCGTGCCTGGGCCACACACTCAGTTTCAACGGCATCTTCGGCCGCCCGCGCCGGCTCGTCACCGACGCGGTGCGCCGGCTGTGTGCTGCGATCGAAGCGATCCGGCCGCCACAACCGGTACGATTCGTGCTGATGAACACCGCAGGCAATCGAAATCGCGACCTGGCTGAACCGCTATCGACGGCACACCGGCTGGTGGTCGGATTGGTTCGAGCAATGCTGCCTCCACACGCCGACAACGAGCAGGCTGCCGAGCATCTGCGGGTTTCGATCGGCCCGCAGCACCGATCCATCGACTGGGTGGCTGTCCGTCCGGATACGCTGATCGATGCAGCCGAAACCAGCCCTTATGAACTGCATGCCTCGCCAACCCGCAGCGCAATCTTCAACCCTGGCAAGACCAGCCGCATCAACGTCGCCCACTTCATCGCCGAACTGCTGACCGACGACGAGACCTGGCAGCGCTGGCGCGGCCGGATGCCGGTGATCTACAACCGCGAGGAAACCTGAGCCGATCCCGGCCTGGTGATGCCGCAGGCAAGACGCGTCGATGCTGCGGATAGCCTTGCACCAGGGTCGCTGGCGCCCTAGCCTCGGCGCCCTCATTGTCTCGGAGGTAGCTTGATGACCACGTCCCGATTGCCGCTCGCAGCCCTGGCTGCCGCCCTGGTCCTGGCAGCCTGTCAGCCGGGTGGAGCGCCCGTTGCCGAGGCCGACGCACCGGATCGCAGCAAGTCGCCGGCGACGGCCGCCGATGCCCGTGCCTTCGTGCAGCAGATCAACGACGAGTTCCGCGTCCAGGCTCTCGAGACCTCGGCGGCACAATGGATCGCCAGCACCTACATCAACGCGGACTCGCAGCTGATTGCGGCGAAGGCGAACGAACGCTTCCTGGGCTGGTTGAATGCCAGCAACGAACAGGCCCGTCGCTACGCTGGTGTCGACGGCCTGGATGCCGAGACCGAGCGCGCCCTGCACCTGCTCAAACTCGCAACCGCGATGCCGGCACCGGCCGATCCGGCGCAACGCGGCGAGCTGACGACGATCGCGGCGCGGCTGGAGGCGAGCTATGGTGCCGGCAAGCACTGCGCCGATCCGGCTGACGAGCGCAGTTGCCGCGATCTTGGCGACCTGTCCAAGGAGCTGTACGAAAACCGCGACTGGGACGCCCAGCTCGAAGCCTGGCGCGGCTGGCATACGATCTCGCGGCCGATGCGCGCCGACTACGTGCGCTTTGTCGAGCTGGTCAACCAGGGCGCCAGCGAGTTGGGCTTCGCCGACGTCGGCCAGATGTGGCGCGCCGGCTACGACATGGATCCGGCGCAGTTCGAAGCGGAAACCGACCGCCTGTGGGACCAGGTCAAGCCGCTCTACGATGCCCTGCACTGCCACGTCCGCGATACCCTGGGCGAGCGCTACGGCGAGCTGATGCCGGCCGACGGCACGATTCCGGCCCATGTCACCGGCAATATGTGGGCACAGGACTGGTCGGCCCTGTATCCCCTGCTTGAACCTCATCCCGGAGCGTCCAGCCTGGATGTCGACGGCGCCCTGGAGCGCAGCGGCATGGACGCCAAGGCGATGACCCGGCGCGCCGAGGATTTCTATACCTCGCTGGCGATGCCATCGCTGCCCGAGTCGTTCTATCAGCGCTCGCAGTTCACCAAGCCCGCCGATCGCGACGTCGTCTGCCACGCGTCGGCATGGGACATGAACCTGGACGGCGATGTCCGGATCAAGATGTGCATTCAACCGACCGAGGAAGAATTCACCACGATCTACCACGAGCTCGGCCACATCTACTACTACCTGGCCTACAACCACCTGCCGCCATTGTTTCAGACCGGCGCCCACGACGGCTTTCACGAGGCGATCGGCGACACCGTCGTGCTGTCGCTGACGCCGCAGTACCTGGCCGGCATCGGCCTGGTCGATGACGGCGCCGACAACGAGCAGGCGACGTTGAACGCACAGATGAAGCTGGCCCTGAGCAAGGTCGTGTTTCTGCCGTTCGGCAAGTTGATCGACCAGTGGCGCTGGGCCGTGTTCGACGGCCGGATCGCACCGGACGCCTACAATGCGGGCTGGTGGGATCTGCGCCGCCGCTATCAGGGCATCAGCGCTGAAGGCCGCGACGAGAACGATTTCGACCCCGGCGCCAAGTACCACGTGCCCGGCAACACGCCGTATACGCGCTACTTCCTCGCGCACATCCTGCAATTCCAGTTTCACAAGGCGCTGTGCGACGCGGCCGGACATAGCGGACCGCTGCACACCTGTTCGGTCTACGGAAACGAACAAGCCGGGGCGCGCTTCTGGGCCATGCTCGCGCAAGGCAATCGCCAGCCGTGGCAGGCAACGTTGCGTGAACTGACCGGCACCGAGCAGATGGACGCCAGTGCAATCCTGGACTATTTCGCGCCGCTGAAGGCCTACCTCGACGAGCAGAACGCCGGCCGCCAATGCGGCTGGTAGCGTCTTCGACGGGTCGAGCACATCCCGCCCCGATACCCGTATCGGGGCGGGCAGATTGATCAGCCAATAGTCTCGGCAGCCGGCCGACGGTGACAACGCTGCCGTGATTATGTGATCCGCATCACATAAATTTTTCCGACTGTATCGAACGGAAGAGGCTACT
>CAZFUH010000204.1:0-7652 GCA_964522235.1 uncultured Rhodanobacteraceae bacterium | reverse complement strand
GGTCGTCGCTGGCCAGGTCCGCGCCCGTCTGCGCTTTGCCGACGATCAACCCGGCGGTCTGCGCCAGAACCAGCGCCTGTCGGCGCGCGTGCTGATGGACGAGCGGGAGAACGTGCTGAAGGTTGTACGCGGCCCGTTCGTCGACGCCGGCGGTGGCCGTTACGCCTATGTCATCGTCGATGGTGTCGCCGAGCGGCGGATGATCACGCTCGGCGTCGGCAGTCTGAGCGAGATCGAGGTCGTCTCGGGCCTGAGCGAAGGCGAGCGGATCGTGATTTCCGGTACCGATGCCTTTGAAAACGCCGAACGTGTGCTGATCAACTGAAGGATTCGCCAATGTTGCTGATGAACAAGCTGAGCAAGGTCTATCGGACCCACATGATCGAGACCCATGCGCTGCGTGACTTCTCGATCCACGTCGCCGAGGGCGAGTTCGTTGCCGTCACCGGACCATCCGGTTCGGGCAAGACCACGTTCCTGAACATCGCCGGGCTGTTGGAAACCTTCAGCGATGGTGAATTCCGGCTCGACGGCTTCGATGTCCGTGGCCTGGACGACAACGCCCGCTCGCGTCTGCGCAATGAGAAGATCGGATTCATCTTCCAGGGATTCAACCTGATCCCGGATCTGAACCTGTTCGACAACGTCGACGTACCGCTGCGCTATCGGGGCTTCAAAGCACCCGAGCGCCGGCGGCGCATTGAGGACGCGCTGACCCGCGTCGGCCTGGCTTCGCGGATGAAACACTACCCGAGCGAGCTGTCCGGTGGTCAGCAGCAGCGCGTCGCAATCGCCCGCGCCCTCGCTGGAACGCCGCGTCTGCTGCTCGCCGACGAACCCACCGGCAACCTGGATTCGATGATGGCGCGTGGCGTCATGGACCTGCTCGAAGACATTCACGAGCAGGGGACGACCATCATCATGGTCACGCACGATCCGGAACTGGCCGACCGGGCCCAACGCAACGTACATATCGTTGATGGTCAGGTCAGCGATCTGGGCAGCACACGCCGTCTGCATCCGGCTGAACACTCGCCGCGGCCGGTCGTTGCAGCCGATGCCGCCATAGCCGCAACCGGTTTCTGAGCGAGGAGAGCGCCATGCTTCGCTACTACGTCTGGCTGGCCGGCCGCAGCCTCGGCCGCAATCCCGTGCTTACCGCTCTCATGGTGGCGGCGATCGCGCTCGGCATCGGCGCAGCGATGACCTCACTGACGATCCTGCGGGCGATGTCGGGCAATCCGATGGCGCATCGCGATGATCGGGTCTATCGGCCGCAGGTCGACAACTGGTCGCCAAGCGAGGCCTTCGACCAATACGGCAATCCGCCGAACCTGATGACCTATCAGGACTCGATGGCGCTGTATCGTGCCCAGCAGGCCCGGCGACAGGCGGCGATGTTCCCGAATGTGTTGCCGGTCGAGCCGGAGAACCCCGAGGTCAAGCCGTTCCAGGCCACCGTGCTGTTCACCCACGGTGACTTCTTTCCGATCTTCGACCTGCCGTTCCTGTTCGGTGGCGCCTGGGATCGCAACGCCGACGACGACCACGCGCGCGTGGTGGTGCTCGGCAAGGAGATGAACGATCGCCTGTTTGCCGGCGACAACAGTGTCGGTCGGCGGTTGCGTATCGATGGTGAAGACTTCGTTGTCAGCGGCGTGATCGACAGCTGGCAGCCGCAGCCGAAGTTCTATGAGATTTCATCTGGTGCGTTCAGCGACGCCGAAGAGATGTTCATGCCGTTCGGTGTCGGCATTGACCGTCAGCTGACATCCAGCAACAACAACAACTGCTGGTCCGATCCCGGCGCCGGTTACCAGAATTGGCTGGCTTCCGACTGCATCTGGATGGCGTTCTGGGTCGAGCTGGAAGGCCGGGCCGATGCCGCGCGCTACAAGGATTTTCTCGACGGCTATGTTCAGGAGCAGCAAAAGAGCGGCCGCTTCCCGCGGCCATTGAACAACCGGGTCAACACGGTCTCCGAGTGGTTGCAAGCACGGCGCGTGGTGTCGAGCGACGCACAGACCCAGACCTGGCTGGCTTTCGCATTCCTGCTGGTCTGCCTGATCAATACCGTCGGACTGCTACTGGCCAAGTTCATGGCTAGGGCTGGTGAAATCGGCTTGCGCAGGGCGGTCGGCGCCAGTCGGCGGCAGATCTTCAGTCAGTTCCTGATCGAATCGGGTGCCGTCGGTGTCGCCGGTGCCGTGCTTGGCCTTGGCCTGACCTGGCTCGGCATGCTCGGTCTGCGCGCGCTGTATGGCGAGGGTGCCGCCGGCCGACTGGCGACGCTGGACTCGGGCATGGTCGGCATCACCGTGATCGCAGCCATCGCAGCCAGCCTGCTGGCCGGATTGTTTCCGACCTGGCGCGCTTGTCGAGTCACACCCGCGTTGCAACTGAAGTCGAACTAGGAAACGCCGGCCATGGAACTGCGACCGATCTACTCCGTCCTGATGCGCAACAAGGCCGGCATGGCCTTGATCGTCCTGCAGGTGGCGATCACGCTTGCCGTGATCTGCAACAGTCTGTTCATCGTGATCGAACGCTCCGAGCGGGTCGGTCGCGTCAGCGGCATCGACGAAGCCGGCACGTTCACCATCGACAGCATTGGCTTTGCCGCCGGCTACGATGTCCGCGATACCACCCAGGCGGACCTGGCGATGCTTCGCGCCATGCCTGGCGTCATTTCCGCGATCCAGACCAATACGGTACCGATGAGCAATGGCGGTTGGGGTACAGGTCTGTCGACCGAGCCGCCCGATAGTACCAGCGGCCAACCGGGCGAGAGCGCTGCATTGTATTTCTCCGATGAGTATGGTCTCGACACGTTCGGTGTGAACCTGATTGCGGGCCGCAATTTCCGCTCCGACGAAATCACCGATCTGACTCAGGCGACAGGCATCGTCGCCGATTCGATCATCGTCACCGAGGCGCTGGCGCGCAAGCTGTTTCCCGATGGCAGTGCGGTCGGCAAGCAGGTCTATGGCATCGGCGCCAACAACCGGATCGTGACCATTGTCGGTGTCATCGAGCGCATGCAGCAGCCATGGATCGGTTCCCAGGCGATCGAGCAGTCCGTATTGGTGCCTGTGCGCGGAGTCGAGGGCGGATATGCCCGCTATCTGATCCGTGCCGAGCCAGGCCAGCGCGATCGGCTGATGGCCGACGTCGAGGCGGCACTGCAGAGCAGCAACAGCGGCCGTCTGGTCCGCCGCCTGCGCTCGATCGAAGACGTGCGAGCCGCCTCGTACCGGCAGGACCGGGCAATGATGACGATTCTGATCGGCACAATGCTGGCACTGGTCGTGATTACCGGACTGGGCATCGTCGGCATGACCAGTTTCTGGGTCACGCGCCGAATCAAGCAGATCGGCACCCGTCGCGCGCTCGGTGCTCGTCGATTCAACATCCGCGGCTATTTTCAGACCGAGAACGGCATGATGATCGTGTTCGGCGTCGTCCTCGGCGGTCTGATGACCTACGGCTTCAACGCCTGGCTGATGCAGAACTTCAACGCCGAGCGTCTGCCCTGGTACTACCTGCCGACCGGCGCCGTGATCATGATCGTGCTCGGCCAGCTCGCGGTCCTCGGCCCGGCCGGCCGTGCCGCCGCCGTGCCGCCGGCGGTCGCGACCCGAACCGCCTGAGTCTTCGGCCGCCGACCATCCTCATGAGGCGCCGCGAGGCGCTACCATCGCGTGCAACCCTTAAGTACTTCGGTGCATCCAATCAAGATGCGCCGGAGAACGTTCTGACATGGTGGACCGACGCGCGATGAGCACGGTGCTGGTAATCGACGACAACCGGGCGGTCGCGACTGCGCTGGACGTGCTGTTGTCGCTGCGTGAGATTCGCACCCTGCACGCGGCGACGCCGGCCGACGGTTTGGACCTGCTTGCGCGCGAGCAGGTCGATCTGGTCGTCCAGGACATGAACTTCAGTTCCGACACCACGTCCGGCGCCGAGGGTGTTGCCCTGTTCCATGCCGTGCGCGAGCGTCACCCCGACCTGCCGGTCATCCTGCTGACGGCGTGGACGCACCTGGAGACCGCGGTCGAACTGGTCAAGGCCGGCGCCGCCGACTATGTCGGCAAACCTTGGGACGACAACAAGCTGCTCAGTGCCGTCGACAATCTGCTGGAACTGTCGGAAGCGGCGCGCGATGCCCGTCGCTATCAGGACGAAAAACGACAGATCTTGAGCGAGCTGCGCGCGCGCTTCGATCTGTGCGGACAAGTCGTTGCGTCGCGGGCAATGGAGCGGGTGGTCGCGCTGGCCGGGCAGGTGGCGCGTTCGGAACTGCCGGTGTTGATCAGCGGGCCGAATGGCGCCGGCAAGGAAGGCATTGCTGCGATCGTGCATGCCAATTCCAGCGTTCGGGCCGGCCCATTCACGACGGTGAACTGCGGCGCGCTGCCGTCGGAATTGATCGAGGCCGAGCTGTTCGGCGTGGAGGCCGGGGCCTACACCAGCGCCGGCAAGGCACGCGAAGGGCGGTTCGAGGCCGCCGACGGCGGCACCCTGTTTCTGGATGAGATCGGCAATCTGCCATTGTCGGGTCAAATGAAATTGCTGCGTGTGCTGGAGACCGGCCAGTTCGAGCGCCTGGGCTCGACCCGGACCCGGCAGGTACGAGTGCGGGTGATTTCGGCGACCAATGCCGATCTGTCGGCGATGATCGCGCAGGGCCGCTTTCGCGAGGATCTGTACTATCGCCTCAACGTGATCGAACTGCGGGTGCCTGCCCTGGCCGAGCGCCGGGATGACATCGTGCCATTGGCCGAGCACTTTCTGGAAGCGCAGGCGCGACTCTCGAGCGAGGCTCGGCGCGCCCTGCTCGGTCATCCGTGGCCGGGCAATGTTCGCGAGCTGAAGAACGCTGTCCTGCGTGCCCGCTTGCTATGCCGAGACGGCGTCATCGACGCCATCGATCTCGGCCTGCCTGAGCGCGCAGGCATGACTACCGCGACGCCGTCGACCGAACCCGACCGCGGCGCGATCCAGGCGGCACTGGAACGTGCCGGCGGCGTCGTCTCACAGGCCGCGAACGAACTCGGATTGAGCCGGCAGGCGCTGTATCGGCGTCTGGACAAGCTTGGTCTGGATCCGGTACGCAGCCGGTAACGGCCGATGCGTCTTTCACTGCGGAGCAAGCTCGCCGCCCTGCTGTTGACGGCGATGCTGGTGGGTCTGCTCTTGGGTTACGGCCTCGCCAGTCCGCTCAACAACGAGCGCTTTGCCGCGGCCGTGGCGCTGCCGGCGATCGCCTTGCTATGCCTGCTGTTCGCGCATTGGGCAATGCGGCCGGTGACGCGGCTGCTGCGAGCGTTGACCGGCAGCGTCACGGCATTTCGGGACGGCGACTTCAGTTTCAGTCTGGCGCGAACCCGGCGCGACGAGCTTGGCGATCTGGTCGACGCGCACAACGAACTTGGCCGGGTACTGCGCGAGGAACGGCAGAGCCTGTTCCAGCGCGAGCTGCTGCTGCACACCCTGGTGCAGAACGCCCCGACGGCAATGCTGCTGGCCAACGCTCGCGGTCATGTCGTTCACGCCAATATCGCTGCCCGGCATTTGTTCAACCAGGGCCGGCGTGTTCAGGGCCGGCATCTGGACCAGCTCCTGCAGGCGCTGCCGGCGGTGCTGCGCGAGGCGGTGGAGCAGCAGAACGAGGGCCTGTATGGCGTCGATCTGGATGGTCATGAGGAGGTCTTCCATCTGGCTGCACGCACGTTCCGGCTCCACGGCCAGCCGCATCGGCTGTTCCTGCTGCGGCGGATGACCCGCGAGATCAGCCGTCAGGAAGTCGCGAGCTGGAAGAAGGTGATCCGGGTGATCAGTCATGAGCTGAACAACTCGCTGGCGCCGATCTCGTCGTTGGCGCATTCCGGCCGCGCGCTCGCCGCCCGCGGCGACGGCGCCCGGCTTGGCGAAGTATTGGCTACGATCGGCGAGCGCGCCCAGCATCTGGCCGAGTTCATTCGCGGCTATGCGGCGTTCGCCAAACTTCCGATGCCGCGGCTGGAGGCGATCGATTGGCGGCGCTACCTGCATCGGCTGGCTGCGCAGGTCGAGTTTCGCATCGTCGGTGACCTGCCCGAGCAATCCGGACGGGTTGATCCGGCGCAACTGGAACAGGCATTGATCAACTTGCTGCGCAATGCCGCCGAGTCAGGATCGGCGCCGGATCAGATCGAACTCACGGTGACCGCGTTGCCGGTCGAATGGCGGATCGAGATCCGCGATCGCGGTCCGGGCATGAGCGAAGCCGTGCTGGCCAGCGCCCTGGTGCCGTTCTACTCGACCAAGCGCAGCGGCACTGGCCTGGGTCTGGCCCTGGTGCGGGAAATCGCCGAGGCGCACGGGGGGCGCATCATTCTGGCCAATCGCGAAGGCGGTGGGTTGGTCGCGGCGTTGATCTTGCCGCGCGAAACCCCGGTTGAGATTGCGCCCGGAATATGAGTTAATGCGACTCATTCGCATTGAATCGGAGCCTGAAGTATGCGCATGTTGACCTGCCTGCTGCTGGTCCTGGTCGCGGCACCGGTGTCGGCCGCCGACCGTCTGGTGGTGTATTCAGAGCGGCGCGAGCCATTGCTGTTGCCGATCCTGGACGTCTACACACAGCAGACCGGCGTCGCGATCGATGTTCTGACCGACCAGGGGCAGGTGTTGATCGAACGCATCGCAGCCGAGGGCGCGCGTACGCGAGCCGACGTGCTGATCACGGTCGATGCCGGCAATCTTTGGCACGCGACCGAGCGTGGCGTGCTGTCGCCGATCCGCTCTGAGGTGCTGGATGCCGCCGTGCCGCCGGCGTTCCGCGATCCGGACGGTCATTGGTACGCGATCACCGAGCGGGCCCGGGTGATCGTGCGTTCGACCGAGCGAACCCGGGCGGAGGAGCTGAGCAGCTATGAGGCCTTGGCCGACGAAACCTGGAAGGGACGCCTGTGTTTGCGTTCCAGCCGCAAGGTCTACAATCAATCCCTGGTCGCGATGCTGATCGCTCGTCACGGCGAACAACGCAGCGAACGCATCGTCCGCGGCTGGGTCGGCAACCTGGCGGCACCGCCGTTCGGCGACGATACCCAGTTGATCGAGGCGATCGCCGCCGGCCAGTGCGACGTCGGCATCGTCAATACCTACTACTTCGGTCGCTTGCAGAACAATCGGCCGGGGCTTCCGGTCGCGGTGTTCTATCCGAACCAGGAGGAGGGCGACAGCGGCGTCCACGTCAACGTCACCGGCGCCGGTGTCATCCGCCATAGCCGCCAGCCAGAACGGGCCCGTCAGTTCATCGAATGGTTGTTGAGCGAGCCGGCGCAACGGTTGTTCGCCGAGATCGACTTCGAGTTTCCAGTCAATCCGGACGTTGCGCCTAGCGCCGCGGTCGCTGCCTGGGGCGAGTTCCGCGCCGATGCCCGCAACATCGCCGAAGCCGGGCGCGGCCAGGCGGCCGCAGTACGGTTGATGGATCGCGCCGGCTACCGCTAGGAGCCTGAGCAAGAAATGCGGGCTGGTCGGGACGATGGGCAGCTATGATCGTGCGATGACGATCATCGAGCTGGTCGCGGAAGATGCCCGCGCTTGCCCTAGGAGCCTGCGCGGCAGAAATGTTCGAGGCGAAAAGTCGACTGCGCGAGGAC
>CAZFUH010000203.1:0-7711 GCA_964522235.1 uncultured Rhodanobacteraceae bacterium | reverse complement strand
GGCCGATTGCGCCGGCACCCTCGGCTGCGACCATGGCGATGTCGTCACTGACGACAATGCCATCGAAGCCAAGCTCATCGCGCAAGATGCGGCGAATCCAGTGCTCGGAATAGCCCGCTGGCACGACATCAACCATCGGATAAGTGACATGGGCCATCATGACCGCATCGACGCCGGCGTCGATCGCGGCGCGGAACGGCAGCAGATCGGCCGCCGCGATGCTCGGCCACGGCCGGCGATCGATGGCGTCGGAAAAATGCGTGTCTTCGACCACCGAACCGTGGCCGGGAAAATGTTTTGCGGTCGCACGCATGCCAGCGGCGCGCATGCCCCGGATGTAGGCGCAGCCGAGTGCCGCGCAGGCCTCCGGATCGGCATGGAACGCGCGTTCGCCGATCGCCCGATTGCCGCGCGCAAGGTCGAGCACCGGCGCATAGCTGAGATCAATGCCGATCAAGCGCATTTCGCTGGCCATCAGCCAGGCGTGGTCGCCGGCCACGGCCAGGGCCTGCTCGCGGTCGCGATCGTAGAGGTCGCCGATGCGCTCCAGGGCCGGCAACGGTACATAGCCGTCGCGGAAACGCTGCACCGGACCGCCTTCCTGGTCGACGCAGATCAACAGCGGGCTTTCGCGACTGGCGCGTATCGCCTCGATCAGCTCCTGGCTTTGGCCGCGATCGATGATGTTGCGAGCGAACAGGATTGCGCCGGCAACGCCCGGGTGGATCAGGCGATTGCGATCGGCGTCGGTCAATTCTGGACCTTCCAGTCCGATGATCAGCATGAGCAATGACTCCGTCAGCTAGTGCCGCGTTGAAACAGCGCAATCGATTCAACATGGGCGGTATGCGGAAACATGTCCATCACCCCGGCTGCGACCAGGCGATAGCGATGGCGTTCGACCAGGATGCGCGCATCACGTGCCAGGCTGCCGGGATGACAGGAGACATAGAGCAGCCGGCGAGCATTCGGGAAGCGCAACTGCTCCAGCAAGGCCTGAGCGCCGGTGCGGGGCGGGTCGATCAGCACCGCGCTATACGGCCCTCGTGCCCAGCCGGCCGTGGCCAGATCCTGGGCCAGATCGGCGACATGAAACTCGACATTGGCCAGGCCATTGGCAGCGGCATTGTCGCGCGCGCGCTGGACCAGCCCGGCTTCGCCTTCAATGCCGACCACCCGCCCGGCCCGCTGCGCGATCGGCAGACTGAAATTGCCCAGACCGCAGAACAGGTCGAGAACGATGTCGTCGGACGTTGGCGCCAGCAGCTCCAGGGCATGGGCGATCATGGCCCGATTGATGCCGTCATTGACCTGGACGAAGTCGAGCGGTGCGAAATGATAGTTCAGGCCAAGCTCCGGAAGCGCAAAACCGGGCTGATGCCGTTCCGGCCATAGCAGGTGCACGCTGTCGATGCCGCCGGGCTGAAGATAGATTGCCAACCCTTCGGCTTGAGCGAACGCGATCAGGCGCTCGCGGTCGGCCTCAGGCAAGGCCCGCAGGTGCCGAACCACCAGGGCCGGCATGCCGTCGCCAGCGGCGACCTCGACTTGTGGAATCTCGGCCGAGATGGCCAATCCACCCAGCACCTCGGCGAGCGCGTCGATCCTGCGCCCGACGCGCTCGTCCAGCACTTCGCATGCGCGAACATCGGCGACGAAACGTGGATTGCGTTCACGGAACCCGACCACGACGCGACCCTTCTTGGCGACCCATTTGACCGACAGCCGGGCCTTGCGCCGATAGTTCCAGACCTGAGCCGTGAGCGGCGCCAGCACGCGCTCGGGTTGCACGGCTGCAATGCGCTTGAAGTTCTCGAGCAGCTGCTTCTGCTTGGCGGCGATCTGGGCCTCCGGATCCATGTGCTGCAGTACACAGCCACCGCAGGTGCCGAAATGCGCGCAGCGCGGCTCGACTCGCTCGGGCGCCGCACGCAGCAACTCGACCAGTTCAGCCTGATCGAAATCCCGGCCGCGCCGACGCACGCGCAGTCGCACCTGCTCGCCCGGCAAGGCGCCTTCGACAAAGACGACCTTTCCATCGACGCGGGTGACGCCACAGCCATCATGGCTGAGGTCGGAGATCTCGGCCTCGAGGACCGGCGCTTCCTTGCGCATCAGGACAGCCGCCCTACTTCTGCTGCCAAGTGCCGTCGTCGTCCTGGTAATACCAGCCCGATTGCGCTGCTTCGATCCATTCCCGGGCAAAGGTGCGGCGGATCTGGGATTCCCACTGCGGCTGGCCGTTGGCAACGGCGATCTCACGATAGACCGCGTCGCGGTCGCGATTGTCCTCGCTGACCAGCTGGTTCAGCGTCGCCCGCTCACGCAGCGGCAGCACCGAGGGATCACGCACGGTGATCAGACCGTTGCTGGTCATGCCCAGCGAGCCGGATTGAAAATGCGGACGCAATTGACTGAAACGCTCGCGCATGCGCTCACGTATGGCCTGGATCGCCGGGGTGCGGATATTGATGTCGGCCTGCGCGTGGGCCGACGAGATCAGTTCCAAGCGCAGCATCGGCACCTGGGCACCGCGGGGGTCATCGCGGACCGGCTCGCCGTTGCCGGGCTGGCCGATGACGTCGTCGACGAACTCACGCGCGGCGCGCTCGGCCTCGGCAGCCGGGAAGTAGACATTGATCGTCACGCACGCGGCCAGCAACAGCAGACCGGTCCACCACAGCCATCGCAGATTTCGCATGCTCATCACTCCATACACCTGGGACAGGTAGTGTAGGGCACCGGAGACAACCGGAAATGACCGACAGCCGATCCGACCGCGACTGCCGCAGCGAGCCATGGCTCACCGCACTTCCGGCGCCTGACCGGCGGCCATCGCCCGAAGACGCTCGACCAGCACCGGCCAATCGACCCGACGCTGAAAGCCGCGGATGGTGATCTGCGGCAGGCCAGAACCCTGCAGAATAGTGTAACCGCCAGCGCTGTCGTCCAGACCGGACATTTCGCATACCTCGTTGTGCAAGCGGCAGGACAAGCCGATGCTCCGGTAGCCGAAGCTGTCGAATACGCCCATCAGCCGGCCCTGGACTCCGCCGATGCCGCCGCCGCCACCCAATTCGGTCAACTGATTGACCGCCAGCTGGCTGATTCTTCTCCGGCCTCGCTCCGCGGTACGCAACTCGGCGTCAAAGGCCACCGGCCGCCAGTCGATCAGGCGCAGACCATCGATGCGGCCGTCGAGTCTGCCCTCGATCTTCCCCAGGCCGAACACCATGGTCATCGGCTCCAGGTCGAGCTGGCTCAGGCGAAAGTCGGCCGACAGCGCCGGTGCGACACCGAACGGCCGCTCGATACCGAGACCGAGAATACGTACCTGGCCATCGAACGCGCGGATGTCGATCTCGCCGCCGGCGGTCAGTACGGTGTCGACATAGCGCAGTTCCGGCAAACTGCCATTGAGCCGACCGGAAAACTCCGGCCAGTCGAACGCCCGGCTGAGCTGAGCGATGTCGATATCGCGCACCAGTACTGAAGCTTCGATCCGGTCGCGGCGCTCGGCCAGCGGCCGGAACACCAGGTCGCTGGCAATGACTTCGCCGCCGAACAGACCCAGCCGCAGGTCTTCCGACATCCGGATCTCGCCAGCATCCGACTGCGCGCGCAAGCGCCCCGGCTGGAACTCCAGCGCGTGCAGTTGCAGGCTGCGCCAGGCCAGATCGACCGCCGCACTGTCGTTGCGATCGCGACGAAACGCCAACTGACCCGTGAGTCCTGCCAGCGAGTAGCGGCCATTGGGATCATCCAGATCGATGTCGCCAAGCTCGGCATCGACACGGTCGAGGCGACCCGCTTCGCCCAGTTCGATCCTGCCGTGCAGCCCCCCGGTGAGTTTCAGGCCGGCCTGACCAAGGCCGGCCATCACCCCTCCGAGATAGCGCGAATAGTGCCGCGCCAGATCCATCCGGATTTCGGCGTTCAAACGTCGCAGCCAGGGCTCATCGGCCGTCGACAGCTCGGCCTGAGCGGTGAGCTCGAAGTCGCCGTCGCGCAGTTGCAGGCGCGAAAGGCGCCAGCGCCCAGCCAGGCCGTCGGCGTGAAGGTCGAACTCGACGCGGCTGCCTTGCGGCCACTCCATGTACACGGCACCGGCGAGCAACTCGCCAGCGCTGAGGACCGGTTCGGTCTGTATCCGCAGCCTGCCATCAGCGTCGCTGCGCACCTGGAACGGTCCGGACAGCTCGATACCGGCGACGGCAACCGAACCTTCAGCGGCTTGAGCTTCCAGTTCGCGGGCCTGCAGCCGGCCGTGCCAATGGCTGGCAGCTTCGCCTTGTTCAAGCTCGGCATCAATGCGGCCCGCCTGCCAGTCGACCTCGGGCAGGAGCACGGCCAGCCATTTGACCGGCGCCCGTCGGACATCGACGCTCAGCGGCAGCTGGGCAAGGGGCAGGCGCATCCGAAGCTCGCCGCCGTCGTGGCGCAGAACCACTTCGGCGGCGCTCAACGCGGCATCGGCTTGCCATGCCAATTGCCAAGCCTGACCGCCCTGCCAGCGCAGCGGTCCTTCGCAGCGCCACGGTCCGAACTGGACGGAATCATCGCCATCGACATCAGGGCTCGGCTGCTGAACGGGCTGCGGCTGACACTCGAAGCGGACGTCGCGCAGACGCTGCCCGAGCGCCTGGATCCGCAATTCCCGAGCCTGCAAGCGCATCCGCGCCGGTTCGCCGGC
The DNA here is from genome assembly GCA_964522235.1 of uncultured Rhodanobacteraceae bacterium. Classification (GTDB taxonomy): domain Bacteria; phylum Pseudomonadota; class Gammaproteobacteria; order Xanthomonadales; family UBA2363; genus Pseudofulvimonas. The sequence continues at coordinate 3,018 of CAZFUH010000203.1, read as the reverse complement.
GCCGGCCGGAACCAGCTCCAGGCCGATCTGCGCCGCGTCGAACTGTGGATGGCCAAGACGTTCGATTGCCAGCTTCATTCCGTGCCCAGCCCGCGCCGGCTGCGCGCTAGCCAGCAACGCCAGCAAACCGGCGCACACCGCCACCGTCCTGACTGCGGCGGCAACCGCGATCCGGACTTGACCTCGCCGGCGCGCCACGCGAGCCTTGCCGCGAGCAGAATGGAACGCCATGAACCGACCCGACACGATACTCATCGTCGAGGACCATACGATGATCGCCGAGTACCTCGCCAGCGTACTCGCCGTCGCCGGTTTCGAGCCGATTCAGGCACACACCCTGGCCGCCGCCCGTCGCCTGCTGGCGCAGCGACCATTCGCCCTGTGGCTGTGCGACCTGCGCCTGCCCGATGGCAGTGGCACCGCCCTGCTCGCCGAACGCGATCATCCGCGCCATGCCGGCACTCCGGCGATTGCCCTCAGCGCCGACCTGGATGCCCAGGGACGGCGAGAATTGCTGAGGCACGGCTTCAACCTCGTCCTGGCCAAGCCCTGCGCTCCGGACACCCTGGTCGCCGCCGTCTACGAAGCACTCGACCGGCCCCGCACCGATCGACCGCAGCATCCGACTGGAACGGCGCTGGTGGGCAGCCGGGAGCCGATTGCACAGGCCGCCGTGCTCGATGACAGCGCGGCGCTGCGGGTCTGCGGCGATGCCGCCACGGTTGCCGCAATGAGGCGACTGCTTGCGCGCGAACTGGAGCGGATCGGGCCGTACTTGCTCGAGCTCAAAGAAACCGGTCAACGGGGCGCGATCTTGTCAGAACTGCACAAATTCGGCGCCTCGACGGCCTGGTGCGGAGCCGCCGAAGCGGGGGCTGCAGCCCAGACCTTGGGCTCGATCCTCGCTGCCGAATCGGCAAGCGGCGCGGACGAGCATTGGGCGGACTTCGACGCCGCACTCGGACGCCTGGCCAGACACTTGAACGCGTGCCTGTGAAGCGCCAGCCGGCGATGTTCAGCCGGCCCACTCGGCAGCCAGGCGCCATGCGCGAAGCTCGGCGCCGCCAAGATGATGGCGGATCACGACCCGCGCCACGCGCTTGAGCGCTCGACCGGTATCAGTGTCGGGCAGACGCTCGCCGGCCCAGGCCAGCAAGGTCGCCCCGCGCACCCTGGGCCAGACCGAACCGGCATGCCAGAGTACGGCGCCATGCTCGGGATCGAAGGCATAGTCGAGCTCGGGCCGAAGCGCCTCGCCGCTGTCGCTGGCATGGTCCAGTGCCAAGGCATAGCCGAGCTCGCTCAGCAGGTCGCGCTCGAAACAGCGCAGCGACCAGGCCAGGGCATCGCCCTGGCTCGTTTCCGGTTGGCTCGCACTCGTAGCGCGGGCCGATGCCGCGGCCAGAATACCGGCCATCTGGCCGAACCAGTGGTCATAGCGACGAAACAGCCCGGGCACCGGGTCGCCGCGACCAGTCAACTTCTGCACCAGTTCGTTGACGTACAGGGCTGCGAACAACGCCGCACCGGCCGGACGCGGCGGCGTCGCGATCGATTCCACCGCGCCGAGGCTGAGCACCTCGCCACGGCCGGAAAAGCCGACGCTCAGGCGTTGGAATGGTTCCAGCAACGCCCGCCGCAGTCGTTGTCGCTTGTTCTCGCCGCGGACCCCGCGCGCGACCGCGGCAATCCGCCCATGCTCGGCGGTCAGAAGCTCGACCAGCAGACTTGTCTCTCGGTACGGCCGCGCTTCGAGCACGTAGGCAGTTTCGTTTTCCACCCGCATGGCGAGAAACCAGTAATGAGGCGTGAGAAACGACCGCCTAAGGATAGCCGATCCGAACGCAAACCCGCGCTCCCCTCTCAGTCACTCATTCCCAGCTGTTGCAGTGCGCGCTCATCGTCGGACCAGCCGGAGCGAACCTTGACCCATAGCTCCAGGTAGACCTTGCCGTCGAACAGACGCTCCATCGCGATCCGGGCACGCGTGCCGATCTCGCGCAGACGCAGTCCCTTGTCGCCGATGACGATCGCCTTCTGGCCGTCGCGTTCGACCCAGATCGCCGCGTGGATGCGGCGCAACCTGCCCTCCAGTTCGAACAGCTCGATCTCGACCGTGGTCGCGTAGGGAAGCTCCTGACCGAGTTGCCGCATCAGTTGTTCGCGCACCAGCTCAGCAGCCAGAAAGCGTTCGCTGCGATCAGTCAGGGTATCGGCTTCATACAGCGCTGGCTGTTCCGGCAGGGCCTGAATGATGGCGGCTTCAAGATCGTCCAGACCGCTGCCGCGCCGTGCCGACACCAGAAACACTCCTGCATAGTCGTGAGCCTGGCTGCGCTCGCCGATGAAGGGCAGCAACTCGCCCTTGTTCTTGATCGTGTCGATCTTGTTGATCGCCAGCAGCACCGGCCGCCCGGCCTGGAACGCCGCCTTGGCCACGGCCTCGTCGTCGCCAGTGTGACGCAGTGCCTCGATAACGTGAACGCAGACGTCGGCCTCGGCGACGGTCGCATGCGCGGTACGGTTGAGCTGCCGGTTCAAAGCCTTGCCGTTGCCGACATGAAGTCCGGGGGTGTCCAGATAGCCGATTTGACCGTGCTCGCGGGTGACCACGCCCAGTATGCGGTGCCGGGTGGTTTGCGGCTTCGGCGAAACGATGCACAGGCGCTCGCCGACCAGTGCGTTCAACAGCGAAGACTTGCCGACGTTGGGCCGACCGGCGAGGGCGACGTGTCCGGCCCGGAACGGGGCGCTGTTGCTGTTCATTGCTGTTTCCGTTCGTTTCGCGAGGAAGCCGGACCGAGCTGGCACCGACATGGGAGCTGCAGAAAACGCGGTCGCGCGACCGCGAAGCAGGACAAGCACTGCCCTGTGAAACCAGTAGTGTAGTGCTTCGCACTGGCCTCGGCTGACAACCCTCGCTTCTCAAGTCACGGCCACTGCGGCCGCCTGGCCTGCATTTTTCACACCCCGCCTGCTGCGGCCGCCGATCTTCGCGCCCTCGCGACGCCGCGGTGT
>CAZFUH010000202.1:0-7716 GCA_964522235.1 uncultured Rhodanobacteraceae bacterium | reverse complement strand
CAGCGGCCGGACCTCGACCTCGGCCAGATAGTGTTCGGCGGCATGTTGCAGGCTGGCGAACTCTGCATTGCACAAGGAACGCGGCTGGCGAATGGTGACCGCGGCCTGATCGAGCTCGGTCAGCGCGAAGCGGGCATTGGTCCCGCCGATGTCGGCGACCAGGGCGGATGCGCTGTTCACGACGACACCGCTCCGACGCCGCCGTCGAAGCGGTCGCCGAACAGACTGCATGCGCCCTGCTCGGCGGTGCCGGCCCGGGCACGCATGAGGCCGAACAGCTCGCGGCCATCGCCATGACTGCTGAGCTCAAGATCGGGTTGGACGGGCATGCGTGCGGCCAGCTCGGCATCGTCGAGCGCCACGTCCAGGCGTCCGCTGTCGCCGTCGATGCAAATCCGATCGCCGTCGCGAAGACGGGCGATCGCGCCGCCGTCCAGTGCTTCGGGTACGACATGGATCGCCGCCAGCACGGTGCCGGAAGCACCGGACATGCGGCCGTCGGTGAGCAGGGCGACGTGCTGTCCGCGCGCCTGCAACACCGACAGGGTCGGGGTCAATTTATGCAGTTCGGGCATGCCGTTCGCTCGCGGCCCTTGGCCGCGCACGACAGCGACGAAATCGCCCTCGAGCTCGCCGGCCTTGAACGCGGCAAGCACGGCATCCTGCGACGCGAATACGCGCGCCGGCGCTTCGATGCGCCGATGCTCCGGGGCAACCGAAGAGATCTTTACGATCGCGCGACCAAGATTGCCGCGCAACCGGCGCAGGCCGCCGTCGTGATCGAAGGGCTCGGCCACGGTACGAACGATCGACGTGTCCAGCGACTGCCGTGGCGGCTCGCGCCAACGCAGCGTGGTGCCGTCCAGCCAGGGTTCCTGCGCCTGTGCCCACAGGTCGCCGCCGTGCACGCAGCGGATGTCCGGATGCAGCAGGCCGGCGCTCAGCAGTTCGCGGATGACCAGACCGAGGCCGCCGGCGGCGTGGAAGTGATTCACGTCGGCGCTGCCGTTCGGGTATACGCGCGCCAGCAACGGCGTGATCCGCGACAGCTCGTCGAGATCGTCCCAGTCGATCCGCAGACCCGCGGCACGTGCGACCGCGACCAGATGGATCGCATGATTGGTCGAGCCGCCGGTCGCGGCCAGGCCGATCAGGGCATTGACGATCGCCTTTTCGTCCAGGGTTCGCGCCAGCGGAGTGTACTGCTCGCCCTGGGCGCCGATCGCGAGTGCGCGCTCGGTCGCGGCGACGGTCAATGCGTCGCGCAACTGGGTGCCGGGATTGATGAACGCCGTGCCCGGCATGTGCAGGCCCATGACCTCGAGCAGCATCTGGTTCGAGTTCGCGGTGCCGTAGAACGTGCAGGTGCCGGGTCCGTGGTACGACGCCGCCTCGGCCGCGAGCAGCTCCTCGCGGGTCGCTTTGCCTTCGGCGAAGCGCTGGCGCACGGCGGCCTTTTCCTTGTTCGGCAAACCCGAGGTCATCGGCCCGGCGGGTACGAAGATCACCGGCAGGTGACCGAAGCTGAGTGCACCGATCAGCAGGCCGGGCACGATCTTGTCGCAGACACCCAGCATCAGGGCGGCATCGAACATGTTGTGCGACAGCGATACCGCCGTCGCCAGTGCGATCGTGTCGCGCGAAAACAGCGACAGTTCCATGCTGTCGCGACCTTGAGTAACGCCGTCGCACATCGCCGGCACGCCGCCGGCAACCTGGGCACTGCCGCCGGCCTTGCGCGCGATCGCCTTGATCAGGGCCGGGTAGTGCTCCATCGGCTGATGTGCCGAGAGCATGTCGTTGTAGGACGTGACGATGCCGATGTTGGCGGCAAGCGAGCCGCGCAGCGTCGGCTTGTCGGCACCGGCGGCGGCAAAACCGTGGGCCAGGTTGCCGCAGCTCAGACGCAGCCGGGACGGACCGCTCGGCCGCGCTGCATCCATGCGTTCCAGGTACGCGCTGCGACTGTCGAAGCTGCGTTCGGCGATGCGCGAGGTGACGCGTTCAATGGTCGGATGCAAGGGCATGTCACGGACTCCAGTGAATGCGCAGCGGTGGCCCGGCCGCGTGCAGGATCGCGGCGATTGGATGCCGGCGCGTATCGGGATCGGCCTGGGCCGAACGCAGCACGTCGCGCTTGTCCTGGCCGGTAATGACCAGAAAGCGGGCTCGTGCGCGCAGCAGGCGCGCTGCGCTCAGACTGATGCGGACAAACGGCGCCTCCGGCGGCAGCGGCTGCGGATCGACGCGTAGCGCATCGGCGGCATCGGCGGCCAGACCGGCGGCGAGTTGCGGCGCGCCGGGAAACAGCGACGCGATATGGCCATCGCTGCCCATGCCGAGCACGACCGCGTCGAATGGCTCGGGCAGCTCCGCCAGCATTCGGATCGCCTGCGACCGGGATCCCGCGGGATCGCCGTCGGCCGCCGTCAACGGACGCAGGTCGACACCGACGGCAGCGGCGAAGGCGGCTGCCAGGGCGCGGGCGTTGCAGGCCGGATGGGAATGCGGCACGCAACGCTCGTCGCTGGCAACCAGGGTGATCCGAGACCAGGACAGGCGGGCCTGCGCCCAGCGCCGATACAGCGGCAGCGGCGTACTGCCGCCGGCCAAGGCGAACACGGCACGATCACGCTCGGCCAGTGCCGCGGCTGCAATCTCGGTCAGCTCGCTCGCGACCGCGACGGCAAGAGCGCCGGCGTCGGCGTGCTGGACTTCCTGCCAGGATCCCGTCGTCGTTTCGTTGCGGTCGTCACTGCTCATTCGCTTGAGCCTACTCACGCCAGCTGTGACCATGGCGTTCGGTCAGACGCACTGCGTGCGAGGGACCCCAGGTTCCGGCCGGATACGATCGTGGCGCGCTGCCGGCATGAGTCCAGCCGTCGAGAATCCCGTCGACCCAAGACCACGCCGCCTCGGTCTCGTCGCGGCGTACGAACAAGGTGCCATTGCCTTCGATCGCATCCATGTACAGGCGCTCGTAGGCCATGCGTTTGCGGTCGCTGGCGAACTGTTCGTGCAGATCCAGGTCCAGCGTCACCTGGGACAGTCGCAGGCCGTTGCGGTCCAGGCCCGGCGTCTTGTGCATCAGGATCAGCTCGATGCGCTCTTCTGGCTGAAGACGGATCAACAACGCGTTCGGATCGACGCGGGCGCCGGTGTGGGCAAAGATCGAATGCGGCACGGCCCGGTATTGCAGGTAGATCTCGGTACAGCGGCGGGCCATGCGTTTGCCGGTGCGCAGATAGAACGGCACGCCGGACCAGCGCCAGTTGTCGACATGGGCACGCAAGGCTGCGAAGGTCTCGGTGCTGCTGCTGCGGCCCAGCTCATCGGAATAGCCGGGAACGGAGTGACCGGCGACGACTCCGGGAGCGTACTGGCCAGCGACGCTCTCGGACTCGACCTCGCTGCGGCCAATGGCGCGCAGCGAGCGCAACACCTTGAGTTTTTCATTGCGTACGGCACTGGGATCGAACTGCGAGGGCGGCTCCATGGCCACCAGGCAGAGCAATTGGATCAGGTGGTTCTGGATCATGTCACGCATCGCACCGGAGGTGTCGTAGTAGTCGGCGCGACCTTCCAGGCCGACGGTTTCGGCGACCGTGATCTGCACCTGTTCGATATGCCGGGTGTTCCACAGCGGTTCGAACAGGGCGTTGCCGAAACGCAGCGCGATCAGGTTCTGCACGCCTTCCTTGCCCAGGTAGTGGTCGACCCGGTAGACCTGCTCCTCGTCAAACACGGCGGCGACGCCGTCGTTGATCGCAATCGCGCTGGCGCGATCATGTCCGATCGGCTTTTCCAGCATCACCCGGGTCCCGGCGCCGGCGAGACCGTGTCCGGCCAGGGCGGCGCAGGTCGATGCATACCAGCGCGGCGCCATGCTCAAGTGGTAGACAACATCGCCGTCACGCCGCTGCGAGATCGCAGCGGCCAGGCGCGCGAACGCATCGGGATCGTCGACCGAGGCCGGGAGGTAATCGATCCGTGCCAACAGCGCGCGAACATCATCGGCATCGTGCTCCGCGGCCGGAAGCTGCCGCTCCAGCGCAGCGCCGACCTGATGCCGGAATGCTTCGTCATCGCCGTCGCTGCGTGCCGTACACAGGATCCGCAGCTGCTCCGGCAGCAGTCGGTCGCGCTGCAACCCGTATAGCGACGGCAGCAGCATGCGCTGGGCGAGATCGCCGGTAGCGCCGAAGATGGTCAACAGATTCGCGTTCTCACCGCTCATGAATTGGGTTCCGTGCCGGAGCGCAAGCGTAGCCAACCGTGCCGGTACGGGGGGCTACATACGTTTGCAATGCCTGCCCGGCGACGGTCGAGCATATCATGCTGCGATGCAGCAATTTCGGCCCTGCAATCAGCCACTTGCATTCGTTGTCCGCTTGACCGGGGTGGCGCCGACATCTAGTCTCCAGCGCTTGCCGTACGACGTGGGCAGGGAGACACCCACTCGATTCACCGGCAATTCAAGGGGGGCAGGCTCCGAATCACTGCCAAGGCAGGCCACGGATGGCGACGATGACCCAGGTTCATGCCAGGGTCCATCCGGCGCCGTCGGGCGCCTTCGAACGAACGTGGGAGGACGCTTTTCTATGTTGCTGCTTCAACGCATGACCGTGCTTACGGTCGGATTTGCGCTGTCCGCTGCTGCGGCTGCCGAGGTCTGGCAGTCCGAGCGGGAACACCACCAGCTGGAGCCCCGCGGCGACTTCGGCTATGTGTTGCCGATGCCGGATCTGGAAAAAATTCGAACCGACGACGCCAAGGCCACCGGCGGCCCGTTCCGTTACGGCGTTGTGATTCCGACCCCGCAGCTCGATCTCGCCGCGGGAACCTGGAGCATGGTCGATGAACACCGTCGGAGCTGGCAGATCGATCTGCTGTCACCAGGCGCGACCTCCCTGGACGTGCATTTCGAACGCTTCAAGCTCCCGAAAGATGCCGAGCTGTATCTCAGCAGCGGCGACGGCAAGGTGACGTGGGGACCCTACGACGCCAGTCACGCATCTCCCGGCGATGGCCGCTTCTATTCGCCGTACGTACCAGGCGAGCGGGTTGTGATCAAGCTGGTGGTGCCGGCGGCGGCAGCCGCCCAGGTCGATCTCGCCGTGGCCGGAGTGACGCACGGTTATCGCGGGTTTTTCGAAGCCGATCGCGGCGTGCTGAAGTCCGGCTCCTGCAACGTCGATGTCGCCTGTTCTCTGGGCAACGGCTGGGGTGATCAGATCGACTCGGTCGGCCACTACACCTTCGTCCAGAGCGGCAGCTCATATGTCTGCACCGGCAGCCTGATCGCCAATACCGGCAATACGACCGCGCCGCTGTTTCTCACCGCCAACCATTGCGTGAGTTCAAGTGCAGTCGCCAATTCCGTGGTCGTGTACTGGAACTACCAGAGCGGCAGTTGCCGGACGCCCGGCAGCAGCAGCAGCGGAACCCCACTGTCGCGGTCGATCGCCACCCACAGCCAGTCTGGTTCCACCTTGGTGGCGAATCACTCGGCCAGCGATTTTGCCCTGTTGCGTTTGAATCAGGATGTACCTGCGGCATCGGGTCCGTTCTGGTCCGGCTGGGACCGTCGCGACCAGAGCTACTCGTCGGCCGTCGGCATCCATCATCCGGCCGGGCATGAAAAGCGCATCTCGAACACCACGCAGGCACTTGGCATCACCGGCTACCTGCAAAGCAGCGGCGGCGGCACCACCCACCTGCGGGTCCCGCGCTGGACCAATGGCACGACCGAGGGCGGCTCGTCCGGCTCCGGTCTGTGGAATGCCGACCAGCGCCTGATCGGCCAATTGCATGGCGGCTACGCGGCCTGCGGCAACACCCGCGACGATTGGTACGGGCGTCTGGCCGTGTCCTGGAACGGCGGCGGCACCTCGACATCGCGCCTGCGCGACCATCTGGATCCGGGCGGAACCGCGGCGAACACGAGCAACGGCTACCGTGCCGGCAGTACTCCGCCGCCACCGCCACCGCCGAACGAGCTGAGCAACGGCGTCCCTGTCACCGGCTTGGCCGCGAGCACCGGCCAGGAGTTGCGCTACACGATCGCCGTTCCCGCTGGCGCCAGCAACCTGTCGATCGCGATCTCCGGCGGCAGCGGCGACGCCGACCTGTATGTCCGCTTCGGCAGCGCTCCGACCACCGGCACCTGGGACTGTCGGCCGTACCGTACCGGCAACAATGAGACGTGCAGTTTCGCCGCCCCGTCGGCCGGCACCTACCACGTCATGGTCCGAGCCTACTCGACCTTCTCCGGGGTCAGTCTGGTCGCCAGCTACCAGGGCAGCAGCCAGCCCAGCTTCTTCCAGAACACCACCCGCTACGACATTCCGGATCTGGGCACGATCGAGAGTCCGATCAGCGTCAACCGCAGCGGCAACGCACCGAGCAACCTGCGCGTGGCGGTCGATATTCGTCACACCTACCGGGGTGATCTGGAGATCGACCTGATCGCGCCCAGTGGCAGCAGCTTCCGCCTGAAGAACGCCAGCGGCAGCGACAGTGCCGCGAACGTGATCGCGACCTACACCGTGAATGCCTCGGCGCAGTCGGCGAACGGCACCTGGCGTCTGCGTGTCCGTGACCGCTACAGCGGCGATGTCGGCTATCTGCAGTCATGGAGCTTGCAGTTCTGACCGGCTCCTGATCGGTTCCGGGTGACAACAGTGCGCGAACCAGGCGGCGGGAGCGAGTTGCTCCCGCCGTTTTTCTTCCGGCGCCGACGCGAGGTGAGACCTCAGGGCAGTTCGAAATCGTCGGCAAAGATCAGGTCTGACGGTGTCGGCACCGGATCGGTGTCTGGGTCGTACTCGACGGCGCCGATGTCGCACAAGGCGATGAAATCCAGATCGCCGTCCAGCGGCCGCGACTTTCCGCGCTGATCTTCGAAGCTGGGCATGCACAGCTGACCGCCGGTGTCGACCAGCGGCCCGGTCGGATCCGGCATCAGGACCGACGTTGGACCGCCATGCTGGTTCAGTTCACCGAGAAATGCCCCGCTGATGTTCTGCTGATCGCTGTAGCCGATGAAGCCGCAACTTTCGTCGCTGCTGGCATTGAAGCGGTTGCTCACCTGGTACTCGTGGTGCTCGGCGGCGTCGCCTAACAGCGCGGCGACCTGGCTGGCGCCGAACACCGCTACCGCCGCGCGATCGCCATCACTCGAGCGCATTACGGCGTCGACAGCGACCAGGTGGCGATGCCCATGCGCGGACTGGCTCTGACCTTGCGCAAGCACGGACGCGGTGAGGAAGCGCTGACCACCGCGCGCGAGACCGCGACCATACTCGGCACCTGGGGCGGCACCGACCATCCGGGCGCGCTCGACGCCGGAATGGATGCGCTGGAGCTGGCTATTCTGCTCGACCGGCCGCATCACCATGAGCTGGTCGCACTGACCGAACCGATCTCGGCATTGCCCGCCGGCCACGTCCGCGCCTGCCGGTTTGCCAGCTTGAACGAGCTGGCTGCGATTCGGCCCGACCTGCGGCCGCCCGTGCCGCACTGGACTGCCTGGAATCGTCCGCGCCGCCGACGGTACAGGCGACGGCGGCCCTCGCCGTTGCCCGCGCGCTGACCTCGGCACAGCTCGAATCCGCAGCCGGCATCGACGACGCCGCGCTCGCACTGGCACGCGATCGGATTGCCTCGCTGATCCCGCCGGATCCGCCGTTGCAACGCGCGCTGCAAGCGAACTAG
>CAZFUH010000201.1:0-7750 GCA_964522235.1 uncultured Rhodanobacteraceae bacterium | reverse complement strand
GCGTCCCAGTGGATGGATCGGCGACCGCAGCAGAAGGTTCATGAATAATGCGGGCTAGTGTAGTGCGCCGGAGTCTTCCGCCTCTACACAGTCAGCGCTGCGCCCAGGCAGGCCTCGACGCGGGCAACCGGGACACCGGTCCGGACCAGACGCGCAGCGGTGGCGAGATCGTCCGTCAACACCCGGTCGTGGTCCAGAAAAACGATACCGGCCTCGCGCAGGGCGGCGAGCACGGCCTCGGCGGCCGGACCGGCGTTCGCCGTCTGTTGCCCGAGCAGGTCCCCGGCCAGTGCGGCCAACTCCTCGCCGAAGCGGCGCTCGGCCGCCTCTGCCAAGGTCAGCGGACGATCGATCTTGACCGCCAGGGCAGCCGGATCGCCGGCCAGACGCTGCGCCGAAGCAAGCATGCGCTGACGCAGCTCCAGGGCCTGGCTGGCGCTCAGCAGCTCGATGGCCAGCACCTGTTCGACATCGCGCAGCATTGCCAGCAGATCGAGGGCATCGTTGGCGCCCATCGAGACATGATCCTCGGCATTGGCGCTGGTCGGTACCGAGTAGACCGCAGCCGGATGCGCACGGGTCGCAAGCGCATTGACCAGGGCTGCCGCCGTGTACTGGACGATCATCAGACCGGAATCGGTGCCCTCGGGATTGGCGATCAGGAACGGCGGCAGGCCGTCACTGGTCGCCGGGTCGGTGAGCTTGGCGATCCGACGTTCGGCGATCGACGCCAGCACCGGCAGCGCCGCCTTCAGCTGCGCCAAGGCCAGTGCCAGCGGCATGCCATGGAAATTGCCGGCCGAGACGACGCTGGCGTCCTCAGGAAAGATCAATGGATTGTCGGTGACCGAGTTCAGCTCGATTTCGAAGACACGCGCAGCATTGCCGTGACTGTCCCGGACCGCGCCATGGACCTGGGGTGTGCAACGCAGCGAGTAACTGTCCTGCGGTTGCGCCTTCTTGCCGCCGCGGAACGGCAGGTTGCGCTCATAGAACGCCTCACGCCCAACCCGCTCGGACAGCGGCACCCAGCGCCAGCGCAGATCGTAGTTCTCGGCCGATTCGGCACCTCCGGGCCAGCTCTCGGGCGTCCAAGGATGAAATCGCGGCGGCCGGTGATAGGGCTGGTCGATCAGGGCGCTGTCGGCGAGCAGGCGGCGCAGATTGTCGGCGGTCGCGACCTGGCCCGGATGCGGCCGCGCGGCGTGGACACGGGCATCGAGTGCCGCACTGCGGGCACAGAACGCCTCCATCGACAACGCCGCCGTGATGTCGGCCGTCTTCAGCAGACGCTCCAGGTCGTCCAGCGCAAGCACGCCAATCGCCAGCATCAGGGTGGTGCCGTTGTTCAATGCCAGTCCTTCCTTGAACGACAGCACCAGAGGCTTCAGGCCGATTGCCGCCAAGCCCTCGCTGGCCGGCATGCGCTCGCCGCGCAGGCGGGCCTCGCCTCGCCCGAGCAGCATCAGCGCCAGATGCGACAACGGCGCCAGATCGCCGCTGGCACCGACCGAACCCTGGGCCGGAATCAGTGGCAGCAAGTCGCCGTTGAGGCAGTCCAGCAATTGCTCCAGTGTCACCTCACGGGCACCCGAGTGGCCCTGCATCAGGGTGTTGATGCGGATCGCCATCATTGCCCGCACGACATCGTCGGGCAGGGGCTCGCCGACACAGACGGCGTGGCTTTCGATCAGTTTGCGTTGCAGCTCGGCCACCAGGGACTCGTCGTCGAGCGCACCGGATAGTCGCGCGGGCCGCTGCCGGCTCTGGCTCAGCAGTTTCTCGGCATTGCTGCCAAAGCCGGTGGTGACGCCATACAGGGGCTCGCCCTGTTCCAATTGCTTCTTCAAAAACTCCGCGGTCGCCCGCACCCGCTGCAGCGCCGAAGGTGCCAAATGCACGCGTGCGCCGGCCCTTGCGATCGCCACCACCTGTCCCCGGGTCAAACCCCGGCCATCGAGCGTAACCGACATCATGGCGTCACTCCCAAGCCCGGCGCCATCACCTGCGCCTGCGCGATCTCCACTTGCAGCGCCTTCGCCAATTCGGCCGGCGCCACCTCGAACTGACTCTTTCGACGCAGATCCTTGACCGCGACGACGCCCTTGGCCAGCTCATCGGGCCCCAGGATCGCGACAAAACGAATGCCTGCGCGGTCGGCGTATTTCAGCTGCTTGCCGAGCTTGGTCGGCTCCAGCTGCGTCTCGACATTGATGCCGGACGCGCGCAGCGCCGTTGCCAACGCCAGTGCCTGGCTGAGCAGATCCTCGTCGAGCAGGGTGACCAGCACTTGTACGGTCGACTCGCTGTCCTGAAACAGACCGAGCTCACGCAACTGCCAAAACAGCCGGGTTGCGCCGATCGACAGTCCGACGCCGGGCAGGTGCGATTTCGTGTAGTTCGAGGCCAGATCCTCGTAGCGGCCGCCGGAGCAGACACTGCCGATCTCCGGGTGCTCGGTCAACACGGTCTCGTAGACCGTACCCGTGTAGTAGTCCAGGCCGCGCGCGATGGCGAAGTTCAGCCGCACATGCGTATCCGGAACACCGAAGTCGGCCATCCGCGCCAATACCTCGCGCAGCTCATCGACGCCCTGGCGCAGCAACGCATGATCGAATTCGCTCGCCAGTGCATTCAGCAGTTCGCCGGCATCGGCATACGAGGTCGATCGTGCGCCGACGAAGGCCAGCAGCCTGCCGACCCGCTCCTCGTCCAGACCGAAGCGCTCGATCATGGTCTCGCGCAGGTAGTCCTGGCCGCGCTTGTCCAGCTTGTCGACCTCGCGCAACACCAGTTTCTGCCGTTCCTCGTCGTCGATACCGAGCGCGGCCAGAAATCCCCGCAACAGCTTGCGATTGTTCAGCTCGATGCGGAATTCGGAGAACCCCAGTTCGGTGAACAGGTGATGGATGACCGCCGGCAGTTCGGCGTCGTAACGCACCGGCAACGCGTCCTTGCCGACGATGTCGATATCGCACTGGTAGAACTCCCGGAAACGACCGCGCTGCGCGCGTTCGCCGCGATACACGCGCTGAATCTGATAGCGTCGGAACGGAAACGCGAGCTGATGCTCGTACTGCGCCACGTAGCGCGCCAGCGGCACGGTCAGGTCGAAACGCAGGGCAAGCTCCGGCTCGCGCCCAGCCTCGCGGTCGCCCGTGGACTGGGCAAAATACACCTGCCGCTCGGTCTCGCCGCCCTCCTTGGTCAACAGAACCTGGGTCAGCTCCATGACCGGGGTCTCGACCGGCAGGAAGCCAAAGCGCTCATAGGTGACGCGGATCGTATCGAGCAGGCGTTGAAACGCAATCTGCTCGCGCGGCAATAGTTCGAGCGCACCCGGCAGGGTGCGCGGCTGGACCAGACTCATCGGCGACCTCGAAGAAAACCCGTCAAGGGTAGCAAATCCGCCGACCTTGCCGGCATCCCGTGATCCATGCCAGTCCGCCCGTTCCATTGCCAAGCTCGAAGGCCGCCGGTAGAATCTCCGGCTCTCTGCCGTCGGGGTGTAGCTCAGCCTGGTAGAGCGCTACGTTCGGGACGTAGAAGTCGCAGGTTCGAATCCTGTCACCCCGACCACTGAATTCAATCCTATGCAGAACCCGGTCGGCGCCGGGTTTTTTCGTTTCCAGTGATGGTGCTCCGGCATAATCACGACGATGAGCCGGCCGATCGTCTGTCTGAACATGATCGTCAAGAACGAGGCGCACGTGATCGCGCGCTGCCTGGCCAGCGTGCGTCCGCATATCGATGCCTGGGCAATCTGCGACACCGGCTCGGACGACGGCACCCAGGATCTGGTGCGGCGTGTGCTCGCCGATCTGCCCGGCGCCCTGCAGCAACGACCCTGGCAGGATTTTGCCCACAACCGCAACGAGGCGCTGGCCCTTGCCGCCGGCTACGGCAGCCATGCGCTGATCATCGACGCCGACGAAACCCTGATCGCGCCGGCGGACCACGTCTGGCCGATCGGCAATGCCCCGGGCTACGAGATCGAATACGTACTGCATCCCTCGGCGACCGTGTTCTTCAGGCCCGCCCTGGTCCGCCTCGACGCCGGCTGGCGCTGGCAGGGCGTGCTACACGAAGCCCTGGTCCGCGACGGTCACCAGACGCTGCCGCGGGTGGCCGGCGCCAGCATCCACAGTCATGCCGACGGCGCCCGCAGTCAGCTGCCGATTCGGGAGAAATACGCGCGCGATGCCGTCGTGCTCAAGGCGGCCCTGGATCGTGAACCGGAAAACGCGCGCTACTGGTTCTACTACGCGCAGAGCCTGCGCGATGCCGGCCGGCCCGCGGAGGCGCTGGCCGCCTATCGGCACCGGATTTCACTCGGCGGTTGGGACCAGGAGGTGTTTTACTCCGCCTACCAGCTGGCCCTGGCGATGGAAGGCTGCGGCGCGGACGACGCGCAGATCATGGCTGCATACCTGGATGCCTACGAACGCCGGCCTTCCCGCGCCGAGCCGCTGCTCGCCCTGGCTCGATATTGTCGAGAGCGCGGACGCCATGCCAGTGCTGCACTGTTCGCCGAACGCGCCGCCGCGCTGCCGTTGCCGGACGATGCCCTGTTCGTCGAGCGCTCCGTGTACGGATGGCGAACGCTCGACGAACTGGCCTTGGCCCGGTACCACACCGGCGAGCCGGAGGAAGCGGGCCGATTGTGGCGCCGGGCGCTGGCCGATCCCGGCCTGTGTGCGAACGACCGGCAACGAATCGAGCGCAACTTGAGCTACGTTCCGGCCGTGCACCGGTAGATCGGCGGTGGTCGTCGGGCGCCCGCCGCCGACATCAGCGCTACTCGATGCGTCTGGCCTGAAGTTCCCCGCGCCCGCCGTCGTCGATCGTCCCGCCGGAGTTCGGCACGCAGATCACATACAAGCCGACGTTGACCTGATTGGCGGTGGTATTGGAGACGATCCAGCGCCACATCGTGGCCGTGGCCGGGAAACTTTCGCGCAGGATCAGGGCGGTGTTTGCCGCGCCGGGCTGGCCAAGACCGCCGCTAACCACCAGGCCGCCACCCAGACACGGAATCTGCAGTTCCCAGGACTCATTGGCCTGGATGGTCTGATTGACTAGGCGAGTTGTTGGCAGCAAGGATGGACCAGCCGGACCGGTAGCGCCAGTAGCTCCGGCAGCACCGGTTGGACCAACTGGCCCGATCGGGCCGACCGCACCGGTCGCTCCCACCGGACCAGCAGGACCCGTGGCACCTACCGCTCCGGCTGCTCCCGTCGGACCTATCGGGCCGGTCGGACCTACGGAACCCTCCGGCCCGGTCGGACCCATTGCACCGGTCGGACCTGCCTGTCCCTCAGGGCCCATCGGCCCAGTTGGACCCGCCGATCCTTCCGGACCTGTCGGACCCATCGGTCCGATCGCCCCGGTCGGACCCACCGATCCCTCCGGACCTGTCGGACCCATCGGTCCGATCGCCCCGGTCGGACCCACCGATCCCTCCGGACCTGTCGGACCTATAGGTCCGGTTGGGCCCGCCGACCCTTCCGGTCCGGTCGGACCCATCGGTCCGGTCGGACCAATGGCACCTGCAGCGGCCGAACAGGGCCCCAGGCTCCCGCTCGGACCATCGAAACAAAGCACCTCGTCGCGCGCTGGCGCCGAACCCAGACCCGGCACGATCACCGAACCGGCGCCCTCGGCGCGTAGCACCGCGCTTGCGCCATCATTGCGCCGGACTTCAAACGCACCTCCTGCGGGCGGCGTCACGGTGACATCCTGCGCAAATGCCGATGGTGCGGCGGTCGACAGGATTGCGGCCAAGGCCGCCGGCAAAGCTGCCCGGCGCGCGCTCGGGGCTAGCGATCGGATTGGATTCATCGTCAACCTCTCCATGGCAGGGAAGATGCGGGAAGTACCTCCGGCGGCAACAGCCGGCGGCGAGCGAACAGCAGTAGCAGGCCGGCCAGCAACAACAACGCCAGCGTCGAATCAATCGGCACTGGCGTCGGCGCTGGCGGCCCTCCGCCAAACCAGCGCAAGGCATTGCCGCTGCCGCCCTGGTTCTGCTGCCCCGGCGCGAGCCACTGGCCGGTGGCATGGACGTCGGACACCCCGACATGGGCGATCGCCTGCTGGCCAGCAGAGGCCAGGTTCAAGAACGCCGCCTGGCCGACGTTGCTGCCGGCGAGCTGGACCGCGCTGCTCGGACTGCCCTGGATCCGCAGCAGCGAATTCACGCCCTGGGTCAGGCCGGATTGCAGACGGTAGGTCTTGCCGCCGCCACCGAGTAGCTCCAGAACATGGAAGTTCGTCGCCCCGAGCAGTTGCGATACTGCACCCGCCTGATCGAGGAAGGTGACCCGGGAACTGCCGGCGGTGAACAGACCGTCATTGCGCCAGTCACCGAACAGACGGATTGCGCCTGCCTCTCCGAACAGCACAGCGCCGGCGGCGATCTCGACCGAACCGGCACGGTCCAGCGTCGCCGAGCCTGCAGCCAATGCCCCTTCGACGCGCAGCCCGGTGCCGGCCAGATCGAGTGCGCCAGCACCCAGATCGACCTCGGCCCCGGCGCCAATCCGTACCTGAGCGGCGGCCGGAACGGCCACGCACAGCATCCAGATGGCGATCCAATCGAATCGTCCCGGCAATCTCATCCCCGCACCCTCCCCGGTGTCATGTCGGCCCGAAACCGGCTCAATCCCCGGTTCCAGCGCCCGTCGCCATGATAAGCGTGCTCAGTGTGTGAAACCTATCAACATTCGAATCGATGATGCATCGCAATCCGGCGGCGTCCCGAGCACCAATGACGGTCAACTCCGCCACCACCCCGAGGGTGGAATCGATCACGTCGGGATTTTCCGACCCGAAGCCACGAGCGAATCCGCCCCACAGACGCGGCATGCCCCGATGTAGAACCGATTGCTCGCTGCGTACTCTGGCCCTGCCGGTCGTCAACGGCGCCGGCAATTCACTCAATCGCAATTAAACTTCCAAGGAGTCCCGAAATGAACCTGCTCAAGTCCCTGATCGCCGCCGTCCTGTTCACGTTTGCCGCCATCGCCTTTGCCGGCGAACCGGTCGACATCAATCGCGCGGATGCCAACGAACTGACACGACTGAACGGCATCGGCATGGCCAAGGCGCAAGCGATCGTCGAGGACCGCGAAGCCAACGGTCCATTCATCGCGGCCGAGGACCTGGCCCGGGTCCAAGGAGTTGGCCTGAAGACCGTCGAACTCAACCGCGACCTGATCTCGGTCGGCGGTGCCCCGGTCGCACGGACCGGCAACAGCCGCTGATTCAACGGCAATCGACAAGGATGAGCCGGATACGGATGTCAGCAGCGTTTGCATCGCGAGCGAATCCCGCTGCAGCACCCGGTTCCTGACCATCCATGCTCGTGGACAAGTGGCGGTACGGCCGAAGGGCCGTGCCGCCGCTTGCGCTAGCCCGCATTATTCGTGAACGTTCGTCGCGAGACCGTCGAGACGCCGCTGGGACGCGGCGCGCGGACTGGAAGGCGGCGAAGGCGTAGCCGACACTACGTCGAGCCGACTGGAGGGAGCACGTCGCGTCCCAGCGGATGGATGGGCGGTCGCAGCAGAAGGTTCATGAATAATGCGGGCTAGCAGCCTGTCGGACTTGGGACTGATCTGCTGCGGAAAAACGGAGATCGGCCCATATCCGCCATCCTTTTCGTCAGATAGCGCCGCAATCTTCCTCAAACGATGACGAATCTGTCCTCGATCCCGCTTTCCCTCGCGACGATCGCCCAAGTCCGACA
>CAZFUH010000200.1:0-7827 GCA_964522235.1 uncultured Rhodanobacteraceae bacterium | reverse complement strand
TAGCGTTCGGCGTAGTCGTTGAGTTCCAGCAGGTCCATGGTCGAACTGTTGAAGTTCAGCCACATGATCGGGTCGGCGTCGCTCTCGACCTTGGCGATCTGCGGCGAATCGGCCTCGATCGGCAGACGATCGACGACCCGACTGATGGCATCGCGAACATCGTTGGTCGCGCTTTCGATCTCGCGACTGAGACTGAACTCGATGGTGACATCGGCGCGGCCATTGCGGCTGCGCGACTCGATCGTGTCGATGCCCTCGATGCCGCTGACCGCATCTTCAAGAATCTGCGTGACCCGGGTCTCGACGACGGCCGCCGATGCCCCTGGGTAGTTGACGTCGATCGAAACGATCGGCGGGTCGATGTCCGGTAGCTCGCGCAGGGTCAGACGGGTGAACGAGATGATGCCGAGCACGACCAGCAGCAGACTCACCACACTGGCAAACACCGGGCGCTTGATGCTGATATCGGACAGGATCATCGCTGCTCTCCGCTCAATCCGCGACCGCGGCGGCGCTCGCGGTCGCGACCCCGTCGCGACCGACCACGGCGACACGGGCGCCATCGCGCAACTTGACGATGCCGTCGACGACAATCTGGTCACCGGCCGAGAGTCCTTCACGCACCTCGACCTCGCCGCGCCGACGGGCACCGACCCGGACATTGACCTGTTCGACCGTCTCGGCATCCTTCATCCGGAACACGAACGATCGATTGCCGATCTGGTTCACCGCCAGCTCCGGAACGGCGATGACCGTGCGGGCCTCGGTCAGCAGTTGTACGGTCATCAGCATCCCCGGTTTCAACACCGCGTCCGGGTTCGGCAGGTTCGCGCGCACGGTGACCGAGCGCGTGACCGGATCAACGCGGGACTCGACCGTCGCGACCACACCGTCGAACTCGCGTCCGACGTAGGCGGCACTGCGTGCCTGGATGCGCTGGCCCGGCGCGATCGTGGCCAGAAACGATTCCGGCACACCGAAATCGAGCTTGATCGTCGAGATGTCGTCCAGTGTGGTGATCACGGTACCCGGCGTGACCAGGGCACCATCGGAGACCTGGCGGAATCCGAGCGTGCCGGCGAACGGCGCGGTGATCACGCGCTCGGCCAGACGCGCGCGGATCGCATCCAAGCGGGCGCGGGCGGTGTCACGGGCGGCGCGCTGGGTATCGTACTGGGCACGCGGTATCGTGCCCTGGGCCACCAGGCCCTCCATCCGGTCGAGCTGCTGCTGAGCTTCGTTGAGCTGAGCGCGTGCTTCTTCCAACTGTGCGATCTCGGCCTGTCCGGTCAGCTCGACCAGCACCTGGCCAGCGCTGACCTGATCGCCATCCTCGAAGCGAACCCGACGCACAACCTCGGTGACCTTGGCCGACAAAGTCACCGATTCATTGGCGCGGGTCGTGCCCAAGGCCTCGATGCTGTCGACCCAATCGAGGTTGCGCACGGTGTGCGTGGTGACGGTGGCCGGCGCGGTCGTGGCACGACCATCGCGCCCCTGCGGGTCACTGCCGCAGGCGGTCAGCAGCACGACCAGAATCAGCGCGACAGCACCCGCGCGCGTGGCGCGGGCCGTTCGAGCATCGAAGAACAACGAAGAGTTCGGCATGTAGCAATCCTTGCTGATGCGGCGCGAGCGGTGCGTGATCGCAGCGACCGGACGGCAACGGTGCGGATACGCGCACCCGAGGCCAGCCGGCAGCACACGAAGACGACCAATGGAGCGCCGACAGTACGTACCTGGGCAAGTGTAGTCCGGGATTGTGGGTGAGCCGTGGAAACCGACACGATCCCGGTCGCTTCGCCGCCCGACCCGGTCGTCTCGGCGCGGCGGCGCGGCAAGGCGTTTAACTGCCGCTCATCCGCTGCGCCATGGGGCTACATGTCAGAAGCCGCCGCCGCTCCTGTTGCCGCCACCGCCGCCGAAACCGCCGCCGGTCTTGAAGCCGCTGCTGCCGAAGCCGCCGCCCTTGCCGAGATTGCCACCGAATGGCGCGCGCGCGCGACCGGCGCCGGATCCGGTCGAGGCGCGCGGAATGCGCGGTGTCCGGAAGCGCTGGTGCCGCTGCACCCGCTCCCAGACGCGTGCCGATTCAACCGCGCCGCGCAGCAGGCCGCCGAGGACCGCGCTCCAGTCCAGTCCTGACTCCAGTTCGGAGTCCGGGCTGTCAAAGCGCTGTTCGCGGAACCGTCGGCGCAACTCCTCGAGCCGCGCCAGTGCCGCCAGATCACGCTCGTGCTCGAGCTTGCCGTCGACCAGATCCCGGCTCAGGCGCTCGTGCTGTTCACGCGATCGTTCGATGCTGGCGACGATGGCATCGTCCTCGGCTCCCGGCGTCGCCTGTGCCGCCTGTTGCAGCTGCCGGCTCGGCGCGTCGGCAATCGCCTCGGCCAAGATTGCCAGCGCCGCCCGCGTGTATTCGTCCTCGCCCTCGGCAAGTGCGGCACGTTCGGCCAGCAGGGCGGCATGGCGCCGTTCCTCGTCTTCCAGACGCGTCGCCAAGGTCTCGACCTGGCTCTGCAACTGCTCGACCTGGTCGCCCAGGGTCAGAACGCCGGCCTGTTCCAGGGCCTGCCGTTCCAGGGCCTCCAGCGCCGCCCGCGCCTGCTCGGCTTCGGTCTGAACACGGTCGGCATGGCGGCGCAGCTGTTCCGGCAGGGCCAGCAGCAGCCGGTAGTTGCGCGCGGCATCGCGATATCCGATCAGCCCGGCGACCCAGCCGTCCAGGGCGCGGGTCAGCGCGCGAGCGCGATAGCCGGCGCTGCCGTACTGGCGTCGCCAAAGATAGATGAACAAGGCGTCGGTTTCGTAGGGCTGTCCCTTGGCGACGCGATCGGCCTCGGCCTGCTCGGCCTTGCTGCGCGACAGTTCGGCCTGCCCGGCCAGGCGCTCGGCGCGCTGATCGAGTGCCTGCCAGTCCGGTTCCGCCCGGCAACGTTCGGCGACGGCGGCGTGTTCGTGCTGAAACCGCTCGTGCACCTGTTCCAGCGCCGCCAGCACCCGATCGCGCTGCGCCTCCAGCTCGCGCTGCGTCTGCTCGGATGAGGCGATGCCGGCCTCGCCTTCCTGCATTGCCTGGTCACGCCTGGCCATTTGCGCGATCGCCTCACGCTCGGCGCTACCGAACCGGTCATCGGCCTGCTGCCCGACCAGCTCGCCCAACCGCAGCCGCGCCAGCCGCGCGGCTTCGCGCGCTTCACCCGCCTGAGCCTGCTCCAGTTCGGCGCTGAAGCCGGCCAGACGTCGTGACTGCGCCGCCGTGCGAGCGCGCAGCGTCTCGATTTCGCGGCCGAGATCCTCGTAAGCCTTGCGTCCACTGGTCATGCCCAGGCTCCGTTACCAGCGCGTGATCATGCCGCCGGCGACGGCACGACGGTATTCGGGTTCGAGCGCGCCGCGGCGCTTGACTGCGAACAGCGGATCGTCGACCAGCCCATTGGCCATCTTGTCGGCACGGATCGCTTCGAACACCGATTCGGGCACCCGGATGCCGAAGGTGCTGACCGTCTGCGTGCTCTGGTCCTCTTCGCTGGTGATCGGCAGCGCCAGCGGCCGACCATCGGCGCCAACCGCGTCGACGATGATGTAGTAGTTGCGGGCGCGCGGATTGTCGGCCGGCTGCCGCCAGACCCCGGTCTGCTCATCCGGACGCGAGACGATGCGCAACTCGTAGCTCAGATTGACCGCGTTGGCGATCGTTTCCAGGCGATCGATCCGCGCGCGCGCGGTCGCGACGTCGCCGGCCGCCAGCGCCTGACCTGCCTGCTGGTGCAGCGTGCGTACTTCGACATCGGCCGCTGCCACCAGCGACAATCCGGCGAAGCGCGCCTCGACCCGGTTCAGCGATTCGCTGAGGCCGACCAGCTGACGCAGTTCGCCAAGACTGGATGTTGCACGCTGCAGAGCCTGCTCGGCCTCGGCCAGTGGCGGCGACAACGCCGCCAGAGCACGCTCGACGTCGGCTCGATCGCGTGCCTGCGTGGTGTCGGGAACGCCGGCCATGCCGGCGCGGGCCCGCTGGATCGCCTGCCCGGCACGGGTGTTGTCGCCGGCCAGCGCTTCGTACCGGCGCTGGCCGGCGCTGCCGAGCGCAGCGGGCACCGACAACGAGCGCACATCGCGTTCCAATCCTGCCAGGCGCGTTGCCGCGCTGTCGATGCGCTGGCGCACATCGTCGACCAGGGCACGGGTCTCGGCGCCATGGCTGCGCTCGGCGAGATCACCGCGAATGTCGTACACCAGCCAGCCGGCCAGACCGAGCACGGCCAGCACCGCGATGCGCTTGGCCCAGGTACCACGGCGGACGTACAGGCGCGCCAGCCGGATCCGGAACGACGGCGGCGGCGGCTGATAGTTGAAGCGATCCTTTTTCAGCGCCTCAACGCCCTCAGCGATGATCGCGTCCGAGACCTCGATGCCCTGGTTGGCATAGATGGTACGAATGCGCGTGATCAGGGCGGCGTCACGAAGCTCCTCGCTGAGCGCGTGCTCGACCAGATCCTGCTGGTGGCGCAGGGTATCGACGACGTCCATCGCCAGCATGACTTCGTCGAGCCGGGCCGGCTCCACCGGCAAGGCCGCATCTTCGCTATCGGCGGAAGCTTGTCGCATCGATCTCACCTGGAACGCAGCCAAACCGACTCCGGAAGCAGGCGCCGGAAACCGCGGCTCCGGCGCTGCCGCTCACGGCAATACGCCTCAGCCAGCGACCGCGGCCGGACTGGGCAAGGCATGTGCCTGTTGCGCCAGCGTCGTCAAGCGCTTCTTGCCATCCTCGACCGCGCGCGTGATCTCGGCCTCGTTCTGCGTCGCCAGCTCGCGCATCTCGGAAATGATCGCCAAGGAATGCTCCTGGAAGCTGACCACGGCCTCGACCAGCTTCTGCACCGACTCGGCGCGCACGGTCGGGCCATAGCCGGCGCGCAGCGCCGCCTCGGTGATCTGATCGCCGACGGTCGCCAGGCTCTCAAGGCTCTTGTTGACGCCGTCCTTCATCGCCTCCAGGGTCTGGGTCGATTCGTGCAGACCATGCATGCTGGTGAATGAAGCGCTGAGGGCAGTGAATACCGTCTCGTTGGTGCCGAAGAAGGTCACCGCCTGCGAATACACCCGCTCCTTGGCATTGGTGATCTGCATCAGCCGGGCCATGATCACTTCGGAGGTGTTGTAGGCAATGGACAGGTTTTCGGCCAGATCCTTGGCGATCTGGTAGCGCTTGTCCTCGTCCTGGACCGCGCGCAGGCGGCGGTCACGCTCCAGCTCCAGGTTTGCGGTCTGGGCACGATCCTCGCCGGCATCGGCGGCCAGGGTATCGACTGCGGCCTGCAAGTCGGACTTGGTCTGGTCCAGCACCTGATCGGCGATCTTCAGCAGCTCGAAACCCAGCACCTGCGACTCCTTCAGCGCCGTGCGAAAGTCGCGGTAGGCCTCCAGGATCACGCCTTCGCGCTGGATCTGATCGCGCGAATCGCGCGCGACCTCCAGATAGGTGTCCTTGATCTTGTCGAAGCGCGCCGGAATGTCGCCACGGGTGGCGCGCATCCACAAGTTGGACAGGCGCTCGAAAGTGTCGATACGGCCGTCATCGAGCTGCTTGACCATGCGCTGGGCATCGTCGCGAATCGAATCGAAGGCACTGGTGATCGCCTTGTAGCGCTCGCCGATGCGCATCGCGTCGATCTGCTCGCGCACGACCTGGTTGAACAGGCTGGCCTGGGCCAGGGTGCGGGCGATGGCCAGGGTCTTGTCCGGATCCAGGTGCGCAATCTTGTCGATCAGCGCGATCACCGGCGCCTCCTCGGCCTTGGTGTCGACCGGCAGCAGGCCGATGCTGCGCAGGCCGGACAGGGCCTTGTCGAGCTGCTTCAAGGGTTGCACGAGGATCGCATTCATGGGCGCAAACTCCGGTTCGGATCGAGTCGGACGACAAAAACGGCAACGGCGCCAGGACCGCTCAGGGTCCGGCGCCGTTCAGTATTGGCCGCAACTTGCCGCCGCGGCAAGTGACGCCGGTGTCAGGCCGCGCTGCGCCATTGACCGAGCGCCGCCAGCCCATTGTCGCGGGCGCGCTCGAACACGGTCTTCTGTGCAGCGGCAAAATTGCCGGCCGGATCGGCTGCCCACAGCTTCAAGGCCGCCTGCTGCATGGCGCGACCATACGAGAACGACAGCGGCCACGGATGCGGACCGTACTGGTTGATCGCGTTCAGATGCGCGGTCGCCTGCTCGTCGCTCTGGCCGCCGCTCAGGAACACGATGCCCGGCAGCGACGCCGGCACCGTCGCCTTCAGGCAGCGCACGGTCAGGTCGGCGACGTCCTCGACATCGGCCTGCTCTTCGCAATCCTTGCCGGCGATGACCATGCTCGCCTTCAGAATCGTGCCTTCGAGCACGACATTGTGCTCGTACAGCGCTGTGAACAGCGCCCGCAGGGTCGCCTCGGTCACGTCGTAGCAGTCCTCGATATCGTGGCTGCCGTCCATCAGCACTTCCGGCTCCACCATCGGCACCAGCCCCTGCTCCTGGCACAGCGCCGCATAGCGGGCCAGGGCATGGCTGTTGGCGTCGATGCAGGTGCCGGTCGGGATGTTCTCGCCGATATGGATCACCGCCCGCCATTTCGCGAACCGGGCGCCGAGCCCGGCATATTCCTCAAGACGCGCGCGCAAGCCATCCAGACCCTCGGTGATGACCTCGCCCGGACATCCAGCGAGTGCATGCGTGCCCTTGTCGACCTTGATCCCGGGCAGGATGCCGGCCGCGGCCATGACCTGGGTGAACGGCTTGCCGTCCTTGGTCGACTGGCGCAAGGTCTCGTCGTACAGGATCGCGCCGGAGATGTGCTGGCCCAGGTTCGGTGTGGTCAGCAGCATTTCCCGATAGGCGCGCCGGGTTTCCTCGGTACATTCCACGCCGACGGCTTCGAAACGCTTCTTGATCGTCGTGGTCGATTCGTCAATGGCAATGATGCCCTTGCCGGGCGCAACCATCGCCTGGGCGATGTCTTCGAGATCTTCAATGCTCATGCGCACACTCCTGGGCGTTGGCGGCGAACGGCGGCAGCAGTCAGCCGCGCGATCGGGCCGGCCAGTATAGCGGCTGCCGGGAAACCGGGAGGCGGTTCAGCGTCGTGACGGGTTCTTGTCACCGGCTCTGCTAGTGTGCATTTCTCGCAACGGAGGTCGCCATGCTCAAGATCGCCATCATCGTCGGCAGTACCCGGCCCGGCCGCAAGGCCCTGGATGTCGCCAACTGGGTGCACGGCATCGCCAAACCTCGCGGCGATGCCGACTACGAAGTCGTCGACATCGCCGAGTTCAACCTGCCCCTGCTCGACGAGCCGGTACCGCCATCGCAAGGCAAGTACAGCCAGGCCCACACCAAGACCTGGTCGGCGAAGATCGACGGCTTCGATGGCTATGTCTTCGTGACGCCGGAGTACAACCACGGCACCTCCGGGGCGCTGAAGAACGCGATCGACTTCCTGTACAAGGAATGGAACAACAAGGCGGCCGGTTTCGTCAGTTACGGCAGCGCCGGCGGCTGCCGCGCGGTCGAGAGCCTGCGCCTGGTCGCGGCCGAACTGATGCTCGCCGACGTCCGCGCCCAGGTCATGCTGTCGCTGTTCACCGACTTCGAGAACTACACGCGGTTCACCCCGGCCGAGCGGCACGAGAAATCCGTGCACACCCTTCTCGACCAGTTGCTGGCCTGGGCCGGAGCGATGAAGTCGGTGCGCAGTTCCTCCGGCTGAGTCGAACTCATGTTGCGAACCTAGGAGCCTGCGCGGCAGAAACGTTCGAGGCGAAACGGATGCCATCGTCATTG
>CAZFUH010000199.1:539-7829 GCA_964522235.1 uncultured Rhodanobacteraceae bacterium | reverse complement strand
TCGTCGACGAAGGTGACCTCAATGCCTATTGGCGTGCTGATCAGCGCGACCTGGACATCTTTCAGCTTGGCGGCGATGGCCCGGGCGTCTACGGCTGCGCCGCCGTGCCCCTCGTCATCGAGCCCAATGGGGCAGTGGCGCCTGGCCAGCGGCCTTTGCTGTTGCGTGTCGGCCAGGGCGCCGGCGAGGGCAGGGTCAGCGACAGCGAACTGTATGAGTACGCAGTCGGCGCCCTGCCGCGATACACCTCGACCTGGGACAAGGTGCCCAGTACCGGCATCTACAGCACTCGCTCGACCGCGTTCATGGATGTTGGGACGCGGGAACGACTGGGACCAGAGCGTTCCCGTCAACTGTACCTGGCACTGATCGCTGCTTGCCGTATCAGTCAGCTCGCGGCGTGGCTGGCGCAACACGACGACGCAACGGTCTCGCGCCCGCTGCCGGTCGATCCCGGCCAATGGCTCGATCAGGGCACTCGCTGATCCGCTGCTGCGCGATCAGTCTGCGCCCGCCGCGAATTCGATCCGTCCTTCGATGACGACCGCGGTGACCCGGCTGGTGTATTCGAACGGGTCGCCGTCGAACAGCGCCAGATCGCCGTGCTTGCCGGCTTCGATCGAACCGACGCGATCGTCGATGCCGAGGATACGCGCGGCATCGATGCTGATGCTGGCCAGGGCCGGTGCGAATCCCAGTCCGTTTGCGGCGGCGATGGCCGCCTCCCAGAGCACGACGCGGGTCTTCGGCACGTAGTTCTCGTAGCCGCTCTGCAGCGCGAAGGCGATGCCGGCCTCGTGCAGGCGGGCGGCGGTCGTGAAGCTGGCGTTCTCCAGTTCGCCGAACTGCCTGGCCATCGGCGCGTGCAGCAGCACCGGCACGCCGGCTTCGCGGATCGCATCGAGCACCAGGTAGGCTTCGGCGGCGCCGTCGAGCACGATGTCGATCTCAAACTCGCGCGCCAGACGCAGCGCCGAAAGCAGATCCTGGGCGCGATGCG
The DNA here is from genome assembly GCA_964522235.1 of uncultured Rhodanobacteraceae bacterium. Taxonomy (GTDB): domain Bacteria; phylum Pseudomonadota; class Gammaproteobacteria; order Xanthomonadales; family UBA2363; genus Pseudofulvimonas. Next base: position 6,829 of record CAZFUH010000199.1, on the reverse strand, counting down.
CGGTGATCAGCAGCGGCAGCTTGCGCTCCAGTACCTCGACCAGCGTCTCCAGTTCCAGTTCCCGCGCCGGCGCGGTATCACCGCGGGCGCGTGCGCGCTTGTCGCGGTATTCGCCGGCCTTGATCAGTTGCTGGCGCAGCATTGCGATCTGCTTGCTGCGCGAGCCGGGTGATTTGCGCTCAGCGCCGAACGCGCCGGGACCGAGCTGTGCCGCAATCATCGCCGTCGGCTCCAGCAGCGCGGCTTCGACCGTATTGCCGCTGGTCTTGACGATCATCGTCTGGCCCGAGATCAGGGCACCCGGGCCATGACCGGTATGCACGGTGGTGATGCCGTGCTGGCGCAGCCATCCGACCAGAGTTTCCCGCGGATTGTAGGCGTCGACCGCGCGCAACTGCGGTTGGATCGCGGCCGAGCTTTCCAACTGGTCTTGATCCTGCGGCTGATTCAGATAGCCGGCCAGACCGACGACCGTGCGGGCATCGATCAGCCCCGGGGTCACGACCGCCGCGGTGAGCACCGGAACGCCGGCAGGAACCACGACCTCGGCGGCGGGACCGACCGCGGTGATACGGCCGTCGCCGATCAGCACGATACCGTTCTCGATCGTCGTGCCGGCCATGGTGTGGATGCGCTCGCCGTGGACCGCCAGATCGCCGGCGCTAGCCAGGGCCGCACTCAGCGCCAATGCCAGCGTAAACAGGATACGAATACTCATTGCAGCGCCTCCAGCATCAGAACGTCGCCGGCAATCGGCTCGCGGCCGGCGCCGTAGCCGCCGGTTGCATACAGCGCATGCTCGGGCAGGGCGCGGTCGAAAACTTTCCGGCCCTCGATCCAGGTTTCGCGGACCTGGCTGTAGACGCTCAGCGGGTCGCCGTCGAGGACGATGAAGTCGGCGTCCTTGCCCGGTTCCAGCGTGCCGATACGTTGATCCAGGTCGAGCATCTTTGCGCCGTTCAAGGTCATTGCCGCGAGCGCGGTTTCGCGTGACAGGCCGGCACGTACGGCAAGACCGGCCGAACGCAGGAACAGCCGGGAGTCGGTGATCGGATCGTCGCTGTGATACGCGAACAGCACGCCGGCACGATCGAGGATCGCACCGGTGTCCTGGGCGATGTCCATCGTCTCCAGCTTGCCGCCGGGGCTGTCGATCAGGATCAGCGAAACCGGCACCTTGGCCTGTGCGATCTCGTCAACCACCATCCAGGCATCGCTGGCATGTTGCAAGACCACACGCAGCCCGAATTCCCGCGCCAGGCGCAGAACGGTGACGATGTCGTCGTGACGATGGGTGTGGTGGTGGACGATGCGTCGGCCGGACAGCGCCTCGCACAAGGCTTCCTTGCCGAGGTCGCGAGCCGGCTTCTTGTCCGCGGCCAGGCGCGAATCGGCCTGCTTGTCGCAATACTCCTGGGCGGCGATCAACTGTGCGCGCATCAGCGCCGCCGACTTGCCACGGGTGCCGGGAAACGGCGAGGTGCGGATCGGGTTGGTGCCGTTCGCCATCTTGATGCCACCGGCGGGGCTGCCGTCTTCGGTCGCGATCAGCAGATCCTCGATGCCTGTACCACTGCGCAGCTTCAGGTACAGGGTCTGGCCGCTGAGCAGATGGCCGGAGCCGGGCATGACATTGACCGTGGTGATGCCGCCGGCTCGCGCCTTGCGAATGCCGGCGTGGCGGATGTTGATCGAATCCAGGGCGCGCACTTCGGGCTGGATCGGTCCGCTGGCGTCGGCGCCGGCGACCTGGCCGATATGCGAATGGGTGTCGACCAGACCCGGCATCAGCAGCCGGCCGGACATGTCGATGCGTTCGGCTTCGGCCGGAATCGCGATGTCGCTGCCAACGGCGACGATGCGGCCGCGGTGAATCAGCAGACTGCCGTTCTCGATGGCGGGTCCGCTGATTGGCAGCACGGTTGCGCCGGTAAAGGCAATCGGTTGTTCCTGTGCGATCGCGGCCATCGGCGACAGGCACAACAGCGCGAGGGCCAGGAAGGCTTGCTTGGGCATGACGTGGTTTCCGTAAGGCGATCGAGCCGGCTTCAGGGGCCGGACGATGGCCGATCAGTCTAACCGGCGCGTGTACCCTGGCATGGCCCGGCTCGACAGGCCGAGCCGGCGGCGCGATGCGCGGAAAAAAGACGGCCGGGATCGTGATCCCGGCCTGCAGTGACGATGCCTGCCATGGACAGGTATCGACACGGCCGCATAGCGGCCGTGTCGATACGTTCAGAGCCGATCGCCGGTCCGCCGCTGACAGCGACGAACCGCTGCGAGAGCTTCAGGACGGTCGGCGGCTGCGATCGCCGGCACGCGCCGGTCGCCGGTCGCCACTGTTTGCCGGCCGCTGATGACCGACGGCATGCGGTTTGGCGCCGCCGGTCCGTTTGCCGGCGTTCCCCTCGTGTCCGGTCGCGGAGCGTGAAACCGGAGCCGAGCCGGCGCTGCCGCTGCCGGCGCGATGGCCGCCACGCGAGCGTGCCGGTCGGGCATTGCGCGATGGTGCCGGACGACCGCGGCTGCTGCCGCCGCCATCCAGGCGCAGCGGTTGCAGCGGCTCGAAGCCGGGCACCGTCTCGATTTCAACGTCGCGACCGAGCATGCGCTGGATATCGCGCAGCAGACCGGCTTCCTCCTGGCTGACCAGGGAGATCGCCTGACCTTCGGCACCGGCACGGCCGGTGCGGCCGATCCGATGCACATAGTCTTCGGCGACCATCGGCAGATCGAAGTTGATCACGGTCGGCAACTGATCGATGTCGATGCCGCGCGCGGCGATGTCGGTGGCAACCATGATCGTCGCACGGCCATTCTTGAACGACGCCAGGGCCTTGGTCCGCGCACCCTGGCTCTTGTTGCCGTGGATCACTGCGCAGCGCAGGCCACTGGCTTCCAGATAGCGGGCGAGCTTGTCCGATCCGTGCTTGGTCCGAGCGAACACCAGGGTCTGGCGCCGGCTGTCGCGGCTGAGCAGCTCCAGCAACAGTTCGCGCTTGCGCGCGTTGTCGACCGGGTGGACCCGGTGCGTGACCGTCGCGGCAATGCTGTTGCGCGCAGCGACCTGGACCTGCTCCGGGTTGCGCATGAACTGACCGGCCAGGGCCTTGATCTCTTCGGAGAACGTCGCCGAGAACAGCAGGGTCTGACGGTTCTGCTTCGGCAGTACACCAAGAATGCGGCGAATCGCCGGCAGGAAGCCCATGTCGAGCATGCGGTCGGCTTCGTCGAGCACAAGGATCTCGATTCCGGACAGGTCGACGGTGCGCCGCTCCAGATGATCGATCAGTCGGCCCGGGGTCGCGACCAGGATGTCCAGACCGCGACGCAGGGCATCGACCTGCGGCTGCATGCCGACGCCGCCGAAGATCGTGGCGCTGCGCGGACGCAGCTGGCGACCGTAGGCACGCATGCTTTCGTGCACCTGGGCCGCGAGCTCGCGGGTCGGGGTCAGGACCAGGGCACGCGGGCGCTTGCCGGCCTGGGCTGGCCGGCCTTCACCGGTGAACAGTCGCTGCAGCATCGGCAGGCAGAACGCGGCGGTCTTGCCGGTGCCGGTCTGGGCGCCGGCAAGCAGATCGCGGCCGGACAGGACGATCGGGATCGCCGCGGTCTGGACCGGGGTCGGGGTGCTGTACTCCAGCTCGACGAGCGCGCGCAGCAATTCGGGCGCGAGCCCGAGGGTATCGAACGACATGATGAAAAAACTCCTGAAATCGCCACCCCGACGCCGTCAACGGCGTTGGTGCGGATTCCCGGAGCGTTCCTGATCGAGCCGCGCTGCGGGAAGGGATCGGTGACCGTGCCGGACCCGTTGTCCGGAACGTGCGTGGCGGCGATGACCGATCGGCGGACGGCGGCCGGAACGGCAGCGGTCTGGGGGAAACTCGGAAGACGACGCAACAAACGGAGCGCAGCATAGTGCACGGCGGTCGCCGGCGCCAGCGGCGGGCGCTGCCGCCGTTCATTCAGTCGTAGCTGAGGTCCTCGGCCTTGCCCCAGAACACCTTGTACGAGTACGCGGTATAGACCAGGATCGCCGGTACCGTGATCACCACGCCGACCAGGATGAAGGCCAGCGACTCCGGTGCGCTGGCCGCCTGCCAGATGTCCAGACGATCAACGACCAGGTAGGGGAACAGGCTGTACGACAGACCGGCGAACGCAAGCACGAACAAGCCGATCGCGCAGGCAAATGGTTTCCAGCTGCCGTAGCCGCGCTCGCGATCCAGGCGCGCCAGGACCCGGTCGCAGGCGAACCACAGCGCTGCGGCGGCGAGCGGAATCGGCGCCAGGTACAGCAGCTGCGGCAGGGCAAACCACTTCTCGAAGATGCGCTCGCTGACCAGGGGCGTGGCGATCGATACTGCGGCGACGCCGAGGCCGGTTCCCCACAGCGCCTTGCGCGCCCAGCGCACCGCCTTCGACTTCAGTTCCCCAGTGGTCTTCATCAGCACCCAGCAGGCGCCGAGCAGGGCATAGCCGGCGGCCAGGCAGACACCGATCAAGGCGCCGAAGCCGGCGCTGGTCCAGCCCGGTTCGAATCCGAGGATATAGACGCCGAGCATGTAGCCCTGGGCCAGCGCGGTCAGCAACGAGCCACCCATGAACACCCGGTTCCACAGCTGTTTGTGCTTGGCATGGGCCTTGACCCGGAAATCGAACGCGACCCCGCGCAGAATCAGCCCGATCAGCATCAGCGCCACCGGCAAATACAGCGACGTCAGGATCACACCATGGGCATGCGGAAACGCGATCAGCAGGATGCCGACGCCGAGCACCAGCCAGGTCTCGTTGGCGTCCCAGAACGGGCCGATCGACGCCACCATGCGGTCCTTCTGGGCATCGTCGGCATCGGCCATCAGAATGCCGACACCGAGGTCGTAGCCGTCGAGCACGACGTAGATCAGCATCGCCAGACCCATCAGGCCCATGAAGATCAGCGGCAGCCAGTAGTCCATCAGCGCATCCTCCGCTCCGGGATCATCGGCACTGGACTGGGCGGCAGTTTCTTGTCACCGGCCTGGGCACGCCGCGCCAGATAGAACAACACCCACAGGTAGGACACCAGCAGCACGGCATAGACGCTGAGATACAGAGCGAGGCTGGTCGCGATCATCGTCGAGGATACCTCCGAAGCCGCATCGGCGGTCAGCAGCACGCCTTCGACCAGCCAGGGCTGACGGCCGATCTCGGTCACATACCAGCCGGCCAGGGTCGCGATCCAGCCCGAGAAACTCATGCCGACCAGGGCGCGCAGCAGCCACGGTCGTGCCTGCAGGTCGCTGCGCCGAAGTTGCCAGGCCGCGGTCCACGACAGCAGCAGCATCAGCAGGCCGATGCCGACCATGACCCGGAAGGCCCAGAACACCGGCGCCACCGGCGGATGATGCTCGAACGAGTTCAGGCCCTTGATCTCGCCATCCAGGGTATGGGTCAGGATCAGGCTGGCGCCGTACGGGATCGAGAGTTCGTAGTGGTTGCGCCGCGCGCCCTGATCGGGAATCGCGAACAGTCGCAGTGGCGCCGAGCGTTCATCGTCCCAGATGCCTTCCATTGCCGCGACCTTGGCGGGCTGGTGCTCGAGCGTGTTCAGACCGTGCAGGTCGCCAACGAAGATCTGGATCGGAATCAGCAGAGCGCCCAGGAATACGCCAGTGCGCAGGGTTGCCCTGACCTCGTCGCTACGTTCGCCGCGCAGCACCCGGTAGGCCGACAGACCGGCGACCAGAAAGGCGCAGGTCAGCCCCGACGCCAACAGCATATGCGTGAGCCGGTATGGAAACGACGGGTTGAAGATCACCGCCAGCCAGCTGACGGCATGGGCGCGGCCGTCGATTATTTCGAAGCCGGTCGGCGTATGCATCCACGAGTTCAGCGCCAGAATCCAGAACGCCGACAAGGTGGTGCCGAACGCGACCAGGAAGGTCGCCAGCGTGTGCACGCGATCGGACACGCGCTTGCGTCCGAACAGCATGATGCCGAGGAAGGTGGCTTCAAGAAAGAACGCGGTCAGCACCTCGTAGCCGAGCAACGGTCCGGCGATGTTGCCGACACGCTCCATGTAGCCGGGCCAGTTGGTGCCGAACTGGAAGCTCATGGTCACGCCGCTGACCACGCCGAGTGCGAAGCTGAGTGCGAAAACCTTGACCCAGGTCGAATACGCCGCCAGCCATTTCCGGTCGCCGCTGGCGCGGAAGCGCAGCTTGAAGAACAGCAGCACCCAGGCCAGGGCGATCGTGATCGCCGGAAACAGGATGTGGAAGCTGATGTTGGCGGCGAACTGG
>CAZFUH010000199.1:0-529 GCA_964522235.1 uncultured Rhodanobacteraceae bacterium | reverse complement strand
TCTCCTTGCCGGTCCTTCCGCGGCCACCGGGCAGCACGCGCAGTTTGCCCTTGAACTCCAGGAACTTCTGCACCTTTGCGCCGAGGCCCATCAGGCGCTCCAGCGTCGCCGGCGAAAGCTTGCGGATCTCCGCAAACCAATCGGTGACCTGCTCGATCAGGTCATGCATGGCGCGCATGCGCGCCTGGGCATGCCGTTCTGCAGGGTCGGCCGGCATGTCCAGCAAGGCGTCGCGCAGCATCGACAGGGTCGGATCGATCTCGCGTCGCTGACGCTCCTCGACGAGAATCTTGAAGATCGTCCAGACGTCCTCGGGCGTCGAGAAAAAGTCGCGGCGGTCACCGGGCTGGTGTTCCAGCTTGACCAGGCGCCAGCCGCTCAACTCCTTCAGACCCATGCTGACGTTTGATCGCGAGACACCAAGCGCGTCGACGATGTCGTCGGCGCAGAGCGCCCGGTCGCTGACATAGAGCAGGGCGTAGATCTGTCCGACCGTGCGGTTGATGCCCCAGCGGCTGCCCATCTCGCC
>CAZFUH010000198.1:0-7894 GCA_964522235.1 uncultured Rhodanobacteraceae bacterium | reverse complement strand
GTCGTCAGTGACGACATCGCCATGGTCGCAGCCGAGGGTGCCGGCGCAATCGGCCGTCGAGTGCAGCTGCATCTGGACGCCGGTTGCGACGTGGTCCTGGTCTGCCGTCCCGAACACGTCGACGAGGCACTGGAGGCGATGCCCTGGGATCTGCTTGAGCGCAGCCATGAGCGGCTGTTCGCCCTGTCCGGGGCCGATCGATCCGATGGCGCGCCGTTGCTGGAACTTCCGCGCTATCGTGCCGCGGCCGAGGCGTTGTCGCGCCTGGTGTAGGGCCTCGTTCTTGCCGTCCCTTTCAGCGGGCCAGCAAAGGGCCGGAAAGAGCGAGGCACTACACACCAGCTACACTTGCCCGGGCGTCCGCACGCTCAGCAGGGGGAGTTCCACCAGTGTCGAAACGAGGAGACCTCCGATGACTGACAGCGAAAGATTTCCGGCCGTACGGGCCGCCGCCGATACGCTGTTCGAGCGCTCGACGATCGAGGCCGCGATCGCGGCCATGGCCGAGCTGATCGATGATGATCTGGATGGGTTGCCGCAGCCGCTGTTCCTGACCGTCATGCAGGGCGGACTGTTCTTCGCGGCCCAACTCGGGTTGTACATGCGTACCGACTGCGAGTTCGACTACCTGCACGCGACGCGCTACCACGGCACCCACGGTGGCGGCCTGAAATGGCTGCGCCATCCCGGCACCGAACTGTCCGGCCGGCATGTCCTGCTGGTCGACGACATTCTGGATGAGGGCCACACCTTGCTGGCTGTGCAGGAATACTGCCGGGAGCAGGGAGCGGCGTCGGTGCGGATCGCGGTCCTGACCGAAAAGCGTCATGACCGTTGCGCGCCCGGTATCCGCGCCGACTATATCGGCCTGGAGGTACCGGACCGCTACGTGTTTGGCTATGGCATGGACTGGAACGGTCGTGGACGCAACATCCCGGCGATCCTGGCCATGGCGCCGACGGCATGAGCGCACCGCTGCTGGCGGTGATTGGCGGCACCGGCCTGTATCGGCTCGGCCAGTTCGACGAGATCGAGCGCCATGTCGTCAGCACGCCGTACGGTTCGCCCAGTGACGTCGTCGTAGCGGCTGGTGTCGATGGGCGATCGGTGCTGTTCCTGGCCCGCCATGGCGAGGGCCATTCCCTGGCACCGCACGAGATCAACTATCGCGCGAACCTGTGGGCCTTGAAGGAACTCGGCGTCGAACGCGTACTCGCGATCAACGCCGTCGGCGGCATCGGTGAGCACATGGCGCCGTGTACGCTGGTTCTGGCCGATCAGTTGATCGACTACACCTGGGGCCGGGCGCACACCTATTGTGAAGACGGCGCTCAGATCGAGCATGTCGACATGACCTGGCCATACGACCGCTCATTGCGTACGGCCGTTCTGGCTGCGGCGCGTGCCGATGGCGTCGAGCTGATCGATGGTGGCACCTATGGTGCAACCCAGGGACCGCGCCTGGAAACGGCGGCCGAAATTCGCCGCCTTGGCCGCGACGGCTGCGATCTGGTCGGGATGACCGGCATGCCGGAGGCAGCGCTGGCCCGGGAACTCGGCCTGGCCTATGTCTGCCTGGCCGTAGTGGCAAATTGGGCTGCCGGTTGTGGCGATGGCGCCGAGATTACCCTTGAAGAAGTCCTGGCCAATGTCGCCAGGGCCAGCGAACCGATTCCGAACCTGATTCGCCGCCTGGTACGGGGCTGACTAGCCGCCGGCTGTGGGTGGGAACCGCCACCGTTGTTTCCAGAGTCTGCTACGAAGAAATTGGTACGTTTCAGGCACGCGCCGTTAACGTTGAGTTCACGAAACCATCAAGTTGTGCTAAAAGTGCGCAGGTGCCACGTCACTGTCCGTGGGGACGGGCCGCTAGGCTCCCGGGAGGGGATGGCGCGAAGGCACGGTACAGTCACTGCGCAAGGGGTTTCGATTCATGAGCACGGGTACGGTCAAGTGGTTCAATGATGCCAAGGGCTTCGGTTTCATCGCGCCTGAGGACGGCGGGCAGGATCTTTTCGTCCACTATTCCGCAATTGCCACCAAGGGCTTCCGGTCTTTGCAGGAAGGTCAGCGAGTCACCTTCGAGGTCGTCGAGGGGCCCAAAGGTAGTCAAGCATCGCAGGTAGTTCCGGTCGTGTGACTGGACGTGACCTGAAGGGCACGGAAAAGGCGGCTGGGAGGCCGCCTTTTCTCATGTTTGCGCCGTCGGCTTCGGTGCCGCAGTTCCGCTTCCAGATCTGCGCCGGATTCAGGGCACGACCTGGATCCGGGCGCTGGCGTGGCTGCCGTTGCGATCGACCGCAACCACGCGGTACCGGCCTGGCTGCTCGAAGCGCAGCAATTGCGGCCGACCGTCGCGGCTGACACCGGCCAGGCGATCGTCGATCAGCCACCAGATGTCACCGTTTCCGCCATGCGCGCGAACGCTCAGCCGTGCTTCACCGCCGCCACCAGGTGCCGGCCTGAGCGTGCTGCCGTCCTGCAGGCCGACCAGACTCAGACCGCGTGCGGGCTCGAGATCGGCGCAGCCTTCGGCCGATGGCGGCAATGGCGTCGGCGGCAGCCAGGCCGCGGCAAGCACCGGCCATCGCGGCAACCGACGCTCGGACAAGACACGGCCCTCGGCACAGTCCGGGGTCCGTCGCCGCTGCTCGGCATCGACCCAGAAGGTTTGGATACGCGCGGCATTGGCTGCGCTGCGATCGGCCAAGGTGGCTGGCACGACACCGGCGAGCGTCCAGGCCAGACGCTGTTGCGAGCATAGTTCCGGCCATTGCGGAACCGGTTCGCCCCCGGTCGGCCAGCAGATCGGCCTCTGCTCGACCCCGGACGGCCGGGCAAAGCTGCTTGCGGCGTTCCGCGGCAGGCCGATCGCAATCGCCCGCAACAAGGGCAGGGCGGTGACCGCGCCATAATGGCCGGGCACGGGTGTTCCGTCCGGCCGGCCGACCCAGACGCCGACCGTCCAGCCGGGTTGCACCCCGATCGCCCAGGCGTCGCGGTAGCCCCAGCTGGTTCCGGTCTTGGTCACCAGCGGCTCGCGGCGCGCCAGGGCATCGAGCGCGGATCCGGGCGTGAGTGGTTCACGGAGCATTTCGCGGACGATGAACGCCGCACCGGGACTGAGCAGCCGGCGTTCGTCGATTGGCTGATCGGCGCGAAAACGTGGCCGTCCGGCCAGCCCGGCGCGGCCGAGCGCCGAATAGGCGCCGACCAAGTCCTCCAGTGTCGTCGCGGTACCACCGAGGATCATCGCCAGATTCGGCTCGGCGCCGCGCGGCAGGCGCAGGCGCAGACCCGCGTGCTGCATGCGGGCACTGAAGCGGGCCGGACCGACGCGGTCGAGCAGGTCGACGGCTGGCACGTTCAACGACAGTCGCAGGGCCTCAGCGGCGGCGACCGGACCCCGGAAGCCACTGTCGAAGTTTGCCGGGCGATAGCCATCGAACGACTGCGGTGCGTCGACCAACAGGCTTTCGGAGTGGATCAGGCCGTCGTCGATCGCCAGTCCGTATAACAGCGGCTTCAGCGTCGAACCCGGCGAACGCCAGGCGCGCACCATGTCGACATGACCCAGGCGCTGCGGGTCGCCCCAGGCGCCGGAGCCGACATAGGCTCGGACCGCGAGCGTGTCATTGTCCAGGATCAGCGCGGCAGCCGAAGTCGCCGCCGGCAAGCCATCCAGCCAGGCTGCGACCCGCGCTTCCACCGCTTGCTGCAGGTCGGCATCGATGACGGTCTCGATCCGGTTCGCATCGCGATCACCGCGGCGCAACCGCTCGGCGAGCAGGGCGGCCATCATCGGTGGGCGCAGGCGCCGCGCCGCGACCCCTTCCTGCTTCGCCAGCGCCACCGTTGCCGGGCTCCAAATGCCGGCCGCCGCCATGCGATCGAGAACCTTGTCGCGCGCAGCCTGAGCCCGTTCGGGGTGGCGATCGGGTCGGTTTCTGCTCGGCGCCTGCGGCAGCACGGCAAGCAGGGCCGCCTCGGCATGGCTGAGCCGGTCCGGCGGTTTGCCCAGATAGGCCCAGCTGGCCGCGGCGACGCCTTCGATCGTGCCGCCGAACGGGGCGTGATCAAGATAAAGCGCGAGAATCTCCTGCTTCGACAGCCGCCATTCCAGTTGCAGCGCGCGCAGCATCTGGCGCAGTTTTGCCGCCGGGCTGCGTCGACTGACCGGCGGTTCGAGAATGCGCGCGACCTGCATGCTCAAGGTCGAACCGCCGGAGACGATGCGGCCGTTGCGCATGCCCTGCCAGGCGGCGCGCAACAGGGCCGCCGGGTTGACGCCCGGATGACGCCAGAACCAACGGTCTTCGTAGGTCAGCAGCGCCTCGATGTACAGCGGCGACACCTGGTCTGGCCGGACCGGCGTGCGCCAGACGCCGTCGTCACCGGCAAACGCCCGCAGCGGTCGGCCATCGGCCGCCAGCACCACCATGCCGCCGCCCGCGCCTGCGCCCGGCAACGGCGGCGGCAGCAACCGGTCGAGCAACCACAGTCCGGCCAGGACAAGCGCCAGCACCATACCGGTGCGGCGCCATCGCCGCCATCGGCGTGAGCGGGAATCGGGGCAAGTCACCGCGGCAATGATAGGCGGCCCGGCTGCTGAGCGTTTAAACTGGTTTCATGTCTATTCAACTGAAAACTCCCGACGAAATCGAGTGCATGCGCCAGGCCGGCCGTCTCGCCGCCGAGGTGCTGCGTCTGGTCGAAGCGCACGTGAAGCCCGGTGTCAACACCGAGGAGCTCGATCGCATCTGCCACGAGCACATCATCCAGGTACAGAAGGCGGTGCCGGCAAACATCGGCTACGGTGGCGGCGACGGCCGGATCCCGTTTCCGAAGGCGACCTGCATTTCGGTCAACAACGTGGTCTGTCACGGTATTCCGAGCGCTGCCAAGGTGCTCAAGGCCGGTGACATCCTCAATATCGATGTGACCGTGATCAAGGACGGCTGGCATGGCGACACCAGCCGCATGTACTTTGTCGGCGAACCTTCGGTACTGGCCACGCGCCTGGTCGAGACTACCTATGAGGCGATGAAGCAGGGAATCGAACAGGTGCGGCCCGGAGCCTTCCTCGGCGACATTGGCCATGCCATCCAGAAGTACGCCGAGGGCGCGCGCTTTTCCGTCGTGCGCGAGTACTGCGGACACGGTATCGGCCGCGTCTACCACGAAGAGCCGCAGGTGCTGCACTATGGCCAGCCCGGCACCGGCCCGGAACTGCAGCCGGGCATGACCTTCACCATCGAACCGATGATCAACGCAGGTGCCCGACACACGCGCCTGTTGCCGGACGGCTGGACCGTCGTCACCCGTGACCGCTCGCTGTCAGCGCAATGGGAGCATATGATCGCGGTCACAGAAGACGGCTTCGATGTTCTGACCCTGCCGCCGGACGAAGCACTATAGGAGTCGTTCCAATGCCCTTTGCCGCCGCCGGTGCGGGCCGCTCACAGCTGAAGCCGTCCGTGCGGATTCGCCGCGAAGTTCGTGTGCACACAGCGTCGGCGTCTCGACGCCCCGGCTACGGACGGGCATAGACAGTGGCGGCCGACCTCGATCGGCTGCGTTCGGCGATCGCACGTTTTTCGGTCGAACAGGGTGCGGCGTTTCGCGGCGGCGCGGTGGTTGCCGACCTGCTGGTCGAGCGCACCAGGGCATTCGACGGATGGCTGCGCGAGCTCTGGGCGCAAGCGTTTGGCGACAGCGCTGCGAGCCGGGATATCGCGCTGTTCGCGGTCGGCGGCTACGGTCGCGGCGAACTGCATCCGCAGTCCGACCTGGATGTGCTGATCCTGTCCGGCCACGAAGCCGACGCCGACGCACGCCAGCGCATCGAACGATTCGTCTCCGCGCTCTGGGACTTGAGCCTTCGGCCTGGGCATGCTGTACGGTCACTGGCACAGTGCACCGAAGCTGCCGAAGATCTGACCGTCTGCACGGCCTTGATGGAAGCGCGGCTGATCGTCGGCCCGGAAAGTCTGGCGGCGCAACTGGCCGATTCGATTGCCCCGGACCGGGTCTGGCCGGTTGCCGACTTCGTCCAGGCCAAGCTTGACGAGACTACGGAGCGGCACGCGCGTTTCGGCGACACCAGTTACAACCTGGAACCCAACCTCAAGGAAGGGCCAGGCGGCTTGCGCGACATCCAGACCGTGGCCTGGATCGCCCAGCGCGTGACCGTCAGCGCGGAACCATCGTACTGGGCCGAGTCCGGCCTGGTGCTCAAGCGCGAATGGCAACACCTGGAGCAGGCCCGTGACCAGTTGCGTAGGCTGCGCTTCGGACTGCATCTGCTCGCGGGTCGTGCCGAGGAACGACTGCTGTTCGACTACCAGCCGGCGATGGCCGAGTTGTTCGGCTACCAGGATCGGCATCGCGACAACCGCGCCGTCGAGCAGCTGATGCAGGACTACTTTCGTGCCGCCCTGACCGTGCGCCGAGCCTTCGTCCGGATCGCGGCGCGCTGGCGCGAACGCGCAGACGAGCGGCCGGAGACGCAGTCGTTGGAGAGCGGCTTTCTACGCCGCGGCAATCGTCTGGCGCTGTCCGATGGCGTCGAGCTGGATCACGATCCATCGTTGGTGGTGCGTCTGTTCGCGTGCTGGCAGCAGCAGCCCGAACTGACCGAACTGGAGGCGGCCAGCGTTGTTGCGATCGACGGCCTTCTGGCTGATCCCAGCATCGAACTGGCAAGCCTGGCGCCGGCTCGGACCGCGTTCATGGCCATTTTGCGTGGCCCTAGAGTTGCCGAAGCCTTGTCGCGCATGCACTTGCACGGCGTATTGGGTACCTATCTGCCGGCGTTCGCCCAGGTCACCGGGCGCATGCAGTACGACCTGTTTCATGTCTACACCGTTGATCAGCACACCCTGAAGGTGATCGGCAACCTGGATCGTTTTGCTGCCGGCGATCTGCCGGAGTTTCCCCGTGCCGCTGCGGTCTTCGAGGGCTTGCGAAAATCCGAGCTGCTGTATATCGCGGCGTTGTTTCACGACATCGCCAAGGGTCGTGGCGGCGACCATTCCGAACTCGGCGCCGACGATGCTGCTGCATTCTGCCGAGATCACGGTCTCGGCGCCGCCGATACCGATCTGGTCGCCTGGCTGGTGCGCCAGCACCTGCTGCTGTCGATCACCGCGCAAAAATCCGATATCACCGATCCCGACGTCATCAACGGTTTTGCCGCCAAGGTCGCCGACCGCGAACGCCTGGATGCGCTGTATCTGCTGACCATGGCCGACATCGCCGGCACCGCGCCCAATCTCTGGAATGCCTGGAAGGCGCGCCTGATCGCCGACCTGTACACGGCGGCAAGATTCGCGTTGCGTCGGGGTCTGGAACATCCAATCCATGCCGACGAGCGCGTTGCCGAATGCCGACAGGTGGCGCTTGATCTGTTGGCCCAGGCAGGGATCGACGCTGAAATCGCGGCATCGATCTGGGAGGATTTTCCGCCGCCAAGTTTCCTGCGCTATCGGCCGCATCAGATCGCCTGGGTCACCAGCCAGGTCGCCTCGGCGCGCCACGAAGCATTGCCGATGGTCGCCGTGCGCAGCGAGGGAAATCGCGGTGCGCACGAGATCTTCGTCCATAGCCCTGACATCGACGGGCTGTTCGGCGCGATCACGGCGGCCTTGGACCGGCTCGATCTCGCCGTCGTCGAGGCGCGCATCATCACCTCGAAGAAGGGCCTGAGCCTGGATACCTTTCGCGTGCTCGAACGCAGTCGCCGTGATGTCGATTCCGGCCGCGCCGACGAGATCGTGCGCAGTCTGCGCTATGCGCTGCGTCAACGGCCACTGCGCTTTGGTCCGGTGCGGCGCAGCCTGACCCGACCGCAACGGCATTTTCAGATGGCGCCGCAGATCGAGTTCAGCGCCGC
>CAZFUH010000197.1:0-7936 GCA_964522235.1 uncultured Rhodanobacteraceae bacterium | reverse complement strand
GCGGCGCGCGCGCTGGGATTGCCGGTGATCGTCAAGCCGGCACGCGAAGGGTCCAGTGTCGGCGTCACCCGGGTCCATGCCGAAGCGGATCTCGATGCCGCGATCGAGCTGGCGACCCGGTATGACGGCGAATTGCTGATGGAGTCGTTGATCGACGGCGATGAGTTGACCGTCGCGATCCTCGGCGAGCGCGCGCTGCCGAGCATCCGCATCGTGCCGGCTGGCGAGTTCTACGACTACCACGCCAAGTATGTCGCTGAAGACACGCGCTACTTGTGTCCGGGTCTGGACGCTGAGGCCGAACGCGAAATCGGCGCGCTGTCGCTGGCGGCTTTCCAGGCACTGGACGTCGCCGGCTGGGGCCGGGTCGACCTGATGCGCGACCGCAATGGCTGCAACTGGCTGCTCGAGGTCAATACCGCGCCGGGAATGACCAGCCACTCGCTGCTGCCGAAGGCTGCGGCCGCGGTCGGCATCGACTTCGCCACCCTCTGCCTGGAAGTACTGGCGACCAGCCGGCGCGACGGAGGGGCGACATGAACGGCACCCTGATGTTCCGCATTCTCGCCTGGTGCTTCGCCTTGCTGCTGCTGGCGTTGCCGGTGATCGCTGTCCTCAACGGCAGTTTTGCATCGGATCGCTGGCCGCTGCGGCAGCTGGAATTGCATGCCGAACTGCGCCAGGTCAGCCTGGAACAGATTCAATCGGTTGTACGCCGGCACACGGGCAAGGGCTTTTTCGCGCTGTCGCTGACCGAGCTGCGCGACGCCTTGGCGCGCCTGCCCTGGGTCGAGTCGGTCGATGTTCGCAAGCGATGGCCGGACACGGTTCTGGTGCGCGTGCTCGAATATCAGCCCTATGCGATCTGGGACGAGCGCGCGATCGTGTCTCGCGCCGGCCATATCTTCACGGTGCCTGGCATCGAGACCGTCGGCGGTCTGCCGCGGCTGTGGGGTTCCGACGATCGGGTCGCCGAGATGGTGAATTTTCATGCCCGGGCCACGGAATTGCTGGCCCCGGCGCGGCTCGGTATCACCGAGGTGCGGCTATTGCCGCGCGGCAGCTGGCAACTGATGCTTGACGGTGGTGCTGAGGTCGCGCTGGGCCGCGATCGTGTCGAGGAACGGCTGCAGCGTTTCGCGGCGACAATCGAACCGCTGTTGCGAAGCCACGTCGACACGCCCCTGCGCCGCGCCGACCTGCGTTATCCGAACGGCTATGCCCTGGTCTGGACGCAGCCGGAAACTGACGACAGCGCTGGAGCGGGAGCTTCGGGATCAGGAGCCGTGCGCCGGTCCGAAACCGGGGCGAATGCTCATCAACAGGAACCACAGGCATGAAGGGCAAACCGGACAAGGCCTTGCTGGTCGGGCTCGACATCGGCACCTCGAAGACGGTTGCGATCGTCGCCGAGCATCATCCGGGCGAGGGCATCCAGGTCATCGGGGTCGGTTCGCATCCGTCGAAGGGTCTCAAGCGTGGCGTCGTCGTCGACATCGAATCGACCGTACAGTCGATCCAGCGAGCGGTCGAAGAGGCCGAGTTGATGGCCGGCTGTGAGATTCGCTCGGTCTACGCGTCGATATCCGGCAGCCATGTGCAGAGCCGGAACTCACCGGGCGTGGTTGCGATCCGCGATCAGGAAGTCAGCGCCGGCGATGTCGAGCGGGTCATGGATGCCGCGCGAGCGGTTGCCGTGCCGGCCGATCAGAGCGTGCTGCATGTACTGCCGCAGGAATTCGCGATCGATGAGCAGGAAGGCATACGCGATCCGATCGGCATGTCCGGGGTGCGCCTGGAAACGCGCGCCCATCTGATCACCTGTGCGTTGTCGGCACGACAGAACTTGAGCAAGTGCGTGAATCGCTGCGGCCTGGCGATCGACCAGTTGATTCTGGCGCCGCTGGCTTCGGCCGATGCGGTGTTGACCCCGGATGAGAAGGAACTGGGCATCTGTCTGGTCGACATCGGTGCCGGTACCACCGATCTGGCGATCTACACCCAGGGTGGCATCCGGCACACGGCGTCCTTGCCGATTGCCGGCGACCTGGTCACCAATGACATCGCTCAGGCATTTCGCACTCCGACCCAGTACGCCGAGGAAATCAAGGTTCGCTACGCCTGTGCCCTGACCCAGCTGGCCGGTGCCGACGAGACCATCCAGGTACCGAGCGTCGGCGATCGGCCACCGCGCCGGCTGGCGCGGCAGATGCTCGCGCAGGTCGTGCAGAGCCGCTACGAGGAAATTTTCTCGATGGTGCAGGGTGAGATCCGGCGCAGCGGTTACGAAAACCTGATCGCCGCCGGCATCGTGCTGACCGGCGGCGCTGCGCGCATGGAAGGCGTGGTCGAACTGGCCGAGGAGTTGTTCCAGATGCCGGTACGGGTCGGACAGCCGCATGGCGTAGAAGGCCTGGGTGAGGTCGTCAACAACCCGATACACGCGACTGGGGTCGGCTTGTTGGGTTTCGGCGTCCGGCATTTTCTTGGCGCGCGCGGGCGCAGTGCGCTCGGCAGCGCCGACACACCATGGAATCGGCTATGGGCCTGGTTCCGGAAGCAGTTCTAGCAAAAATCAAGGAAACGGCGGGGTACACCGCTGCAATGGCAACAGCAAACAAGCAGGAGAGTCGCTATGTCTGAGGAGATCGGCAACATGTTTGAACTGGTTGAGCATGAGTCGGCCAACGCCACGATCAAGGTCGTCGGTGTCGGCGGCGGTGGCGGCAACGCCATCGCACATATGGTCGAGGCCGACGTCGAAGGCGTCGAGTTCATCGGCATGAATACGGACGCCCAGGCGCTCAAACGCAGTGGCGCACGCGTGCAGCTGCAGCTCGGGCCGAATGTCACCAAGGGCCTGGGCGCCGGAGCCAACCCGGAAGTCGGCCGTCAGGCCGCACTTGAGGACCGTGAGCGGATCACCGAGGCCCTGCGAGGTGCCGACATGATCTTCATCACCTGCGGCATGGGTGGCGGTACCGGCACCGGCGCCGCACCGGTGGTCGCGCAACTGGCCAAGGAGATGGGCATTCTGACCGTCGCCGTGGTTACGCGGCCGTTTCCGTTCGAGGGCCGTCGACGCATGCAGGTCGCGAGCAAGGGCGTCGAGGAGCTTGGTCAGTATGTCGATTCGCTGATCACGGTGCCGAACGAAAAGCTGCTCAGCGTGCTCGGTCGCGAGGTGTCCCTGGTCAACGCGTTCCGCGCCGCCAACGACGTCCTGCTCGGTGCGGTTCAGGGCATTGCCGACCTGATCACCCGGCCCGGTGTGATCAATGTCGACTTCGCCGACGTACGTACCGTGATGAGTGAGATGGGCATGGCGATGATGGGCACCGGCAGTGCCCGTGGTGATGATCGCGCGCAGGCGGCGGCCGAGGCGGCGATCAACAACCCGTTGCTCGACGACGTCGATCTCGCCGGTGCCTGCGGCATCCTGGTCAATATCACCGCCGGTCCGTCCTTGAGCCTGCGTGAGTTTGACGAGGTCGGCCGAATCGTTTCCGAGTTCGCATCCGAGGACGCCACCGTGGTGGTCGGAACCGCGACCGACATGGAGATGTCGGACGAGGTTCGGGTGACGGTCGTCGCCACCGGTCTGAACCGGGCGGTCGCTCGACAGCCGATGAAGGACGGCCAGCGGATCAGGCCGACCCTGATCCGCGGCGGTGCCGATGCCGCTCCGGTCGCCAGGCCGGCGCATATGCTGAAGACCGGGACGGGCCCCAGCGTGATGGTCGGCGATGGTGAGCTGGCTGGCGATACGGTCGCTGCGTCGCCGTCGGGCGGCATCGACTACCTGGACATCCCAGCGTTCTTGCGCAGGCAGGCGGATTGACTCGGTGGCGGCGGCACGGGACCCGGGGCCAAGGGTCCCGGGCTCGCCGTACGTCGGGCTGCGGCTGCGGTTCCCGAGTCGCCCGGATCAATCGACGGTGACGCGATGGATCTCGGCCAGGGAGGTGACGCCGTCGCAAACCTTCTTGCGCGCCGATTGGCGTAGATCGTAGACCCCCATGCGCAATGATTCTTCGGTGATCGCGATCGCGCTGCCGCCGGAAAGCACGATCTTCTGGATCTCTTCGGCCATCGGCATTACCTGATAGATGCCGGTTCGGCCCTTGTAGCCCTCGTTGCACATGTCGCAGCCGATGGCGTCGAAGATGGTCGCGTTCTTGAGTTGCTCTTCGGTGAACCCGTCCTTCATCAACAGTTCGTCCGACAGCTTCAGAGGCTTCTTGCACTCGTGCAGACGCCGCGCCAATCGCTGCGCAATCACCAAGGTCACCGACGAGGTGATGTTGTACGGCGCCACGCCCATGTTCATCAAGCGGGCAATCGTCTGCGGGGCGTCATTGGTGTGCAGGGTCGACAGCACCATGTGACCGGTCTGCGCCGCCTTGATCGCGATCTCGGCGGTTTCCAGATCGCGTATTTCGCCGACCATGATGATGTCTGGATCCTGTCGCAGAAACGAGCGCAGCGCGACCGCAAAGGTCATGCCGCGCTTGACGTTCTGCGCGACCTGGTTGATGCCGGGCACGCGGATTTCGACCGGATCTTCAACGGTCGAGATGTTGCGGCCTTCGGTGTTGAGGATGTTCAGGGCGGTGTACAGGGAGACCGTCTTGCCCGAACCGGTCGGTCCGGTGACCAGCACCATGCCATAGGGCTTATGGATCGCCTCCATGAACAGGTTTTTCTGCTCCTCTTCATAGCCGAGCTTGTCGATGCCAAGTCGGGCCGCGGCCGGGTCGAGTACGCGCAGCACGACCTTTTCGCCGAACAGGGTCGGGCAGGTGCTGACGCGGAAGTCGATCGCCTTGGTCTTGGACAGGTTCAGCTTGATGCGGCCATCCTGCGGCACACGCTTCTCGGCGATATCCAGACCTGACATCACCTTCAGGCGCGAACTGATTCGCGGGCTGAGTTTGGATGGTGGCGCTGCAACGGAACGCAGTACGCCATCAAGGCGGTAGCGGACCCGGTAGGCATCCTCATATGGTTCGAAATGGATGTCGGAGGCGCCGCGGCGGATCGCGTCGAGCAGCACCTTGTTGACGAACTTCACGATCGGCGCGTCGTCATCGCCGCTTGTGACCGCCGGTCCGGTATCTTCCTCGGTCTCGATCCCGATATTCAGACTTTCCAGGTCGTCATCGGAATCGCCCAGTTCCTGCATCAGCGAATCGCTGGTCGCAAACGCCTGCTCAATTACCCGTTCCAGGCTGGCCTCCATGGCCAGCAGTGGCTGGATGACCAGATTGGTCTGGAAGCGGAAATCGTCCAGGGCGCGAACATTGGTCGGATCGCTGATCGCGACGAACAAGGTACTGCCCCGCTTGAACACCGGCAGCGCCTTGTGCTTCTCGATCAGGCGCTGATCGACCGATTTCAGGGGTACCAGCTTCAGATCGATCGCATTGACGTCGATCAGCGGCATGCCGAACTCGGCGGCTGCGCAACTGGCCACCGCGGCCGGATCGGCCAGGTGCTTGCTGATCAGGTAGCGATGCAGGGGAATGCGCGCCTTCGCCGCGGCATCCTGTGCGTCCAGGCCGGCCTTCTGGTCAAGCACGCCGTCGATGACCAGGCGTTTTGCCAGTCCGCGCAAGCCGACCATTTCTTGAGTCGCTGCGACCATGTGTGTTCTATCCCCTCTTCTTCGCCGCTCGGCGAACCCGTTCAGCCAAGCTCAGGGACACCTGTTCGACAGGCCTGAGCATACGCCGGTTTCGCGCGAACACAAGCCGGTATCACGGCTGTTTCAAGACGATAGCAGATAAATGTGATGTCGATCACCGGTTTTTTTGATCAGACTCCTAGCCCGCGGTCAGCAGCCAGGTCCAACCCAGGACAGTGGCCAGGCCCAGGATCAGGCCATAGCCGACCATGGCGGCGCTCAACTCCGGCTCCAGATCGGCGGCCATGGCCAGGGCAGCGGCCGTGAACATCGGTGGCATCGCCGATTCCAGGATCGCGATGATGCGGACATCGTCGGTGATCGGCATTCCGGCCAGCAGCAGCCAGCAGGCCAGGGGCATCAGCAACAGCTTGATCGCCAGGCCGGCAAACAGGGGACGCCAGCGCCCGGCCGGCAATTTCAGCCGCAGCTTCAGGCCGAGCGCGAATGCGACCAGGGGCAGCAGTGGCGCGGCCAGGTGCTCGAAGACCGCCTGCATCGATTCCGGCAACGGTCCGGGTAGTGCCAGTGCCAGCAGCAGGGCCAGCAGAGGTGGGAAGCCGGCGATGCGGCGCACGATCTGACCGGGACTGGGCTGTTCGCCGCCGCCATAGGCAGCCAGAACGTACGCGCCGAAGCTGGAAACGATCAGAAAGGTTCCGAACTGGTCATAGACGGCAGCCAGCGGTACCAGCTCCGGACCGAGCAGGGCGGCGACCAGGGGATAGCCGAGGAACGAAGTATTGCCGAGCACCGCCAGCAAGAGCAGGCAGCCGGTCACGCTGCGCGGCCAGGCCAGGGCTCGGCTCAGAGCCAGCACGGCCGCGACCGCGACCGCGGCGACCAGCCAAGGCGCCAAGGCCAGTGCCAACAGTTCCAGACGAAGGGACAGCCCCGGTACCCGCGCCAGGACCAGGGCCGGCAGGCAGATCCACAACACGAATCGGTTCATTGACTCGGCGGCGTTGTCCGGGAACGCACCCAGGCGCCGGCACAGCCAGCCGGCGACCAGGGTGACCAGCATGGCCGCAATCGCGCTCACGCGGAGGTCAGTCGTTGTCGGCGTCGGCGGTCAGCTCAAACGCGCCTCGGTAGTTTGCCAGCGCCAAGGTCAGCATCGACTTTGCCTCTTCGCGCAGCGGCAGCGGTTGCAGGATTTCGGCGTCGCCACCGAAGCGCAGCACGTCACCGAGCAGCTCGCGTGGATTGCTGTACGGAACCCGCAACTCGTAGCGGCCATCGGGCAACCAGCGACCTTCCTGCCGCGAGTGCCAGCGCTCGTCGGCAACCCAGCGCGCGGCTTTGGCCGAGAACTGGATGATCGCCGTGCCGCGGACCGGGCCGGAGAAAATGCCATACCCGGCGACGACCTGGGCATCGATTTCGTCGTCGGCCACTTCCTGCGCCGCCTGTTCCAGCATTTCCGCGCCCTCGATGCGATCGATGGCAAAGCTGCGCAAGGCGTTCTTGCCGTGGTCCCAGGCGTCCAGATACCAATTGTCACGGTAGTGGACCAGGCGCTGCGGCGAGACCGTTCGCGCCTCGCCGCGGCTGCCGGTGCTGCGCGCACTGTAGCGAAAGCGCAGTCGGCGGCGCTCCAGGGTCGCGCTGGCGACGGTACGAAATGAGGCTTCGTTGACCCGCCGCGCGGCGGCGGCGACCACCCGGACCCGGCCTTCCGGCCAGCCCTGGCGATGGGATTCGGACGCCAGCAGCTTCTCGATACGCTGCTTCAACGGTGCCAGGGCTTCGTTCAGCGCGCCGGCACCGCTGCTCCGGCTGGCCATTTCGTACAGTGCGACCAGGGCATGCAGTTCGGCGCTCGACAGCCACAGGCCGGGCAGTTCGAACGTCTCGCCTTCCCGTTCGACGTAGCGCACCGAGCTGGGCTCGCCGCCAAGTATGATCGGTGCTCCGAGCGCATCGCGCAGAAAGGCGATGTCACGGTACAGGGTTGCGCGTGAGCAACCCAAGGCTTCCGGCAGTTCCTTGACCGGAATCGGCCGGCGCGCCGACTTCAGTTTCCGATGCAGGCCCAGGATGCGTTCCTGGCGACTGATCTCGGCGCGCGGTTTGCGCGGGCGTTCGCGGTTCTCTGGCATGGCGGGTCTGCGGTCTGCGGTCTGCCATGAAGGGTAGCGGTTATCTCCCGGCAGCGGACGATCATTCCCCAGGTTCATGCTCCAAGCCGCGCAGGCTAGCCCGCATTATTCGTGAACGTTCGTCGCGAGACCGTCGAGACGCCGCTGG
>CAZFUH010000196.1:0-8107 GCA_964522235.1 uncultured Rhodanobacteraceae bacterium | reverse complement strand
AGACATTGCCGCGCAGCGCCGTCGACGACCGGCTGTAGCGTCCTCGGATCGTGCCGAACGGGTATGGCAGGGGCCAGATGTCCGCATCCCGATGCGGAACCCGGAGTGCTGCGTGCCCACGGGTGTTTGCCGTGCCGAAGCATTGGAGAAGGTGAAGCTGCCGCTACGCTGCCATGATAGCCGGCGTTGAATATGAACTGTGTCTGCGCAAGATTCAATGCAAAGAGTCGTATGAGTAACGCCCTGACCCTGTTCCATTCTGGGACAACTTGCCGGCTCAACTTGCGCCGGCTGCTACCTCGCAGGCTCCTCGATCCGCAGCAGACTGCGCGGGGGACTCATGCGAAAGTGCCGTCGCTTTGGAAATAGCTCTGTATTCCTAAATCGGAAGCTGCCGAAATCGGCCCCGTCCCGACAGCCTCCAAGGCACCTCAAAAACGGCAGGCGGTGTCATTCGCGCTGCGTGCTCTCGGATCGCCGGCCACCACCGAATAAGCTGCATCGATTTGATCCAGAACGGTTGACTTGCCCAAGCCTTAGCCAAGGCAAAAACTATCAGGCCGCAGCTGGCAATTGCTTTGCTCTCTATTTGCCGGCGGTTGTGATGGTCCTGCGTGATGTGAATCGAAATTCCGCTTTCGCGTAGCGCTTGAAAGACATCAACATCCGGTGTCCCGCGTGGGACAAGTCGACAAACGTGGAAGATTTCATCCTCGAAGTGCGCGCCGGCCAATGCGCATAGAGCGTCAGCCAGAGCAGGCGGGAGATTCTCATCGAGCGCCGCTTTCAATGCTTTTCGCCATCTTCTCAAACGATTCAGCGCGTCGTACATCGTCTGTGGTTATATCGAACAGGCGTGCCACACGTGAACGATCTCCCCCCTCCGCTGCGAGCGCTTCTGCGACTGCGATCGTCGGAACCCCCGACCGAGCGAGAATGGGCTGACCAAAGGTTCGGGAAGGATCGAGAACGATTGCCCTCGTGGCCGTCGGGTACCACCGTATTGCGCGCTGAAGCTGATCAAAGTCAATCCCATCATACAGCTCGCGACCGACCACTTGCGAGAAAACTTGCTGCTTTCTAGCGATGTCGATTAGGCTCTCGTCCCCGGCTTCTTCCATGACCAACGCGAAGATGGATCTCCCGTCAGTCCTGAAACTCTTGCACTGGAAAGGATGGTCGGTCTTTAGCTGCTCTCGTGCAAACTTGATCGCTATACGAATCAACGGCATGGAAAGACCGTATTTACGAAATTTCTTTACAAATCTTAGTTCCAGCAAATCTCGGAAGCCTACACCTTCAACATCAAAGCGATTGAGCTGCGACATCCACAAAGGTGGCGCCTCTTGCTTCTCGCCGTCCCGGTCGCGGTAGGAATAGCCTGCCATCCAACGACGGACCTCCCTCGCGTCTGCACCAATGAATCTCGCGGCGTCAGCGAAGGAGTAGAGGCCGACCCCTAGCAAAGTTTCACAGGATTGATCGAACGCGCCCATCGGCTGAGCATAGCGACTTTGCAGGCGAGCTGGACAGTACCGAGCGTAACCCATTGATAATTCTCCTCAACCAACACCTGGCCGTGAACCTCTGACCACTCTCTTGTTCGGCATCAGTCGCCTTTTGCGGCAAAGGGCATGGCCGGGATAGATTCGACACAGTCCGTCTCGTAGGGCGACACAAGCGCCGTCCGTGCCACGCTTCATCCGGCCACTAGCGACCAGTTCGGGTAGTGCTCGATCCGCCGGCGGAACCTGCACAGACTTCGGCCGACGGCAGCACGCCATCCATGATGTTCAGGCCAGAGTCGCACCCTGGCCGCCCTTGCGTCGCACCCAACAACGAGGTTGGAGTCAGCCTTGAACTATCAGTATGCAGCTGCATCCCCTGCGCAGGTCGTTCACCTTGTCGGACGATGCTGCCGCCAGTCAACCCCCGAAGCCATTGCCGAGTGCTTTGACGAAGCAGGCGAGTTTGAGCATGCGGTCGAGATCCAGCGCGCTATCGTCGATGGACTGGCTCGGTAGGAGACGATTGCAGCCGCGCGCAAGCATCTTGAGCGCTACGAACGAGGGGAAAAGACCCTGCGATTCGACCGATTGAGCGACTGCCATCGCTTGGCTCAGAACCGTGAAAGACTTGGGGTCAGGTCCCGCAGGCTCCTCGCCAAGCGAAGTCCTGCCGTCGATGACGTTGCAGAACTTACTGAGAATCAACCGGCTTCCGGGCCACACCGATGACTCAGCTGCGATCCAAAAATTGCTGGAGTCGGCGCGGCGCAATCTGGTGGAGTCCTGCTTTCCGCGCGTGCCGCTCGACTCGATGCGGGCCGGCGCGGCACACTGCTGGTCTTCAATTTCATGTGGAGGTCGTTCGTGCGTGTACTGGTCACCGGCGCTGCCGGCTTCATCGGCTCGCAGCTCAGCCATCGTCTGCTCGAGCGCGGCGACGAGGTGCTCGGCTACGACAACCTCAACGACTACTACGATCCGACGCTGAAGCGGGCGCGACTGCAACGGCTGACCGGGAACGAGCGCTTCGCGTTCATCGAGGCGGCGCTGGAGGACCGGCCGGCGCTGGAGCGGGCCTTTTCCGATTTCCGGCCGCAGCGGGTCGTGAATCTGGCGGCTCAGGCCGGCGTGCGCTATTCGCTGGTCAATCCGCACGCCTATGTCCAGGCCAACCTGGTCGGGTTCGTGAACGTGCTCGAAGCCTGCCGGCATGGTGGTGTCGAGCACCTGGTCTATGCTTCGTCGAGTTCGGTCTACGGCGCCAATCGCAAGCTGCCGTTCGCGGTCGAGGACGCCGTCGACCATCCGGTCAGTCTGTACGCGGCGAGCAAGAAGGCGAACGAGCTGATGGCGCATACCTACAGCCATCTGTATGCATTGCCGACCACCGGATTGCGCTTTTTTACTGTCTACGGACCCTGGGGACGGCCGGACATGGCGCTGTTCGTGTTCACCCGCAAGATCCTCGCCGGTGAACCGATCGAGGTCTTCAATCACGGCAACCACACGCGCGATTTCACCTATATCGACGACATCGTCGACGGCGTCGTACGCAGCCTGGACCGGGTGCCGGCCGGGGATCCCGATTTCGATCCGTTGGCGCCGAATCCAGGTAGTTCGTCGGCGCCGTACCGGTTGTACAACATCGGCAACGACCATCCGGTCCAGCTCGCGCGCTACATCGAAGTCATCGAACAATGCCTGGGTCGCAAGGCGGAGAAGAACCTGCTGCCGTTGCAGCCCGGCGATGTCCCCGATACCCATGCCGACATCTCGGCATTGAAGCGCGATACCGGCTATGCGCCGAGCACCTCGGTCGAGGTCGGCGTACGCCGGTTCATCGACTGGTACCGGGCGTATTACGGCTGAACCGGCTAGGAGTGAGTGAAGAGGAGTGAGGAGTGAGAGCTGCCGGTTGCGGGATTGTCGCGACCCTGGCGCACTCGTTTCTCACTCCTCTTCACTCACTCCTGGTCTGCTGTGACTAGCGCCTCGACGACCTCGGGATGGCCGAGAAAGCGGCCCGGGCTGGCGCTGCGGCCGTAGGCGCCGGACTGGAACAGCACGATCAGGTCGCCGGGCTGCGCCGGTGCCAGCTCGACGCGGTCGCCGAGCAGATCCAGCGGTGTGCAGAGCGGTCCGACGACCGACACGATCTCGCGCCCGCGGCGATCGCCGTTGACGGCGATCGGATAGTTTCGACGCAGCACCTGGCCGAGGTTGCCCGATGCCGCCAGGTGCTGATGCATGCCGCCGTCGACGATCAGGAACAGCTGGTCGCGGGAAAGCTTTCGATCGATCACCCGGGTCACGTACAGGCCGGCCTCGCCGACCAGGTAGCGACCCAGTTCAAGCGCCAGTCGCGCCTGCTCGCCGAAATCGCCCGATGCGCGTTGCGCGAGCTCGGTCAGCGCCGCAAGCACCGGCGCAGTGTCGAGCGCGGGGTCACGATCGCTGTACGGAATGCCGAAGCCGCCACCCAGGTTGAGCATGCGCATCGGTGCCGGGAATCGCTCGCTCCAGCCCCGCACCAGGGCATAGCTGCGGGCCTGCGCTTCGATGATCGCGTCGGCGCGCAGGTTCTGCGAGCCGGCAAAGCAGTGGAAGCCCTCAAACGCAAGCTGGCGATCGCGGATACGCTCAAGTGCATCCGGCACCTGTTCGGCATCGATGCCGAACTGCTTGGCGCCGCCGCTCATCTTCATGCCCGACGCGCGCAGCTCGAACGGCAGGTTGACCCGCACCGCGACCCGAGCCGCTTCGCCGCTCCGCTCACTGGCGGCCGCCAGCAGGTCGACTTCGCGCAGCGATTCGATATTGATGACGATGCCGGCGGCGTGCGCCTGCACCAGCTCGGACTCGCGCTTGCCCGGGCCGGCGAAGCTGATCCGTTCCCGGGCCATGCCGGCGTCCAGGGCCAGGCGCAGTTCTCCAGCGGAAGCGATGTCCAGGCCATCGACGCAGGTCGCCAGATGCGCGACCAGGGCCGGCATTGGATTGGCCTTGACCGCATAGTGCAGATGCACGGTATCCGGCAGGCGCTCACGCAGCGACGCGATCCGGGCATCGATGCGGCCGCGGTCGTACAGATAGCAGGGTGTTCCGCCGACTTCGGCGACAAGCCGCGACAGTGACCGGCCGCCGAGAACAAACTCGCCGTTGCCAGCGCGGGGCCAGGCGCCGACGATGGCGCTATCGGTCAGTCCTGGCGTCGATTCCGGGCCAGCCTCGTCGACCTTGTTGTGATCCGGGGTATCCATGCCGGCCAGTGTAGTGTCTCGCCGATCGCCACCGGTCGACCGGCGACGCCGGGGCCGCGGGAAATGGCGGCTACACTGCGCAGTCCCGAGTTCAGGATGTTGCCGGTTTGACCATTGCATTCGACCCCAGCGTGGCAATACCGGCGGCGCTGGCTCTGCACCATCCATTCGCGACCGGCGCACTGGCCGTGCCCGATACCGGCGAGCTACTGTTTCTGCGTGCCCGGCCGAGTCCGGTGCTGGCCCTGGCCGAGACCTCGCGCTGGCGCTGCGAGCAGAGCTTTCGGCCGGTCGCCGACGCGCTGCGCGAATCCGGCCTGACCGTCGAAGCGGAACCGGCGAGCTCGTCGGCGGCCGCGGTCCTGTGCCTGCCGCCACGACAGCGCGACGAGGCGCGCGCGCAGCTGGCGCGGGCCCTGGACCGGGTCGAGCCTGGCGGTCTGGTCGTCGCCGCCATTGCCAACGATGAAGGTGCACGCAGCGGCGAGTCCGATCTGCGCGCCCTGGCCGGGGACGTCGACTGTGCGTCCAAGCACAAGTGCCGGGTGTTCTGGACCCGTCGCGATGCAGATCGTATTGATCAGGCGCTGCTGGACCGGTGGCGGGCACTGGACGAGATGCAGCCGATCCTCGATGGCCGATACCAGAGCCGTCCGGGCCTGTTCGCCTGGGATCGCATCGATCCGGGTTCGGCCCTGCTGGCCAAGGCCCTGCCGGCGACCTTGTCCGGCATGGTCGCCGATCTCGGCGCCGGCTGGGGATACCTGGCGACCGAGATTGCCGGCCGCTGCCCGAATATTGCCGGTCTACATCTGTACGAGGCCGAAGCGCGGGCGCTGGCGCCGGCGCGCGCCAATCTTGAACGACATGGCGCCGGCCGGCCGTTCGAGCTGCATTGGCACGATGTCTGCACCGGCCTGCCGCGCCGGTATCAGGTCATCGTCAGCAATCCGCCATTCCACCAGGGCCGTGCCGGTCAGCCCGATCTCGGCCGCGCGTTTCTCGGTGTTGCCGCCGATGCCCTGGAGCCGGGCGGCGATTTCTGGCTGGTCGCAAACCGGCATCTGCCGTACGAGGCTACGCTGGCCGCGCGCTTCAATGAAGTCAATCAGGTCACTGCCGGGCAAGGCTACAAGGTGCTGCATGCGCGAGGGCCGAAACGATGAAACTGCTGCGCATGCTGGCCAATCTAGGCTATGGCAGCCGGCGCGAGGTGTCGGCCTTGTTCCGGGACGGCCGGATCACCGATTCCGCCGGCCAGCCGTTGTATGCCGACGATCGCCGTGACCATGACGAGGTCCGTGTCGACGGCGAGGTACTGGATCCGCCGCCGGGGCTGGCGCTGATGCTGCACAAGCCGGTCGGCTGCACCTGTTCGCTGCGTGACGTCGGACCACTGGTCTATGACCTGCTGCCGCCGCGATTCCGGCTCCGCAAGCCGGTGCTGTCCAGCGTCGGTCGCCTGGATCGTGATACCAGCTGACTGCTGTTGTTCACGGACGACGGAAGCTTGCTGCACCGGATCATTTCGCCGCGCCGACAGGTCGCCAAGATCTACGAAGCCGAACTGGCGCAGGATCTGCGCGGGGACGAGGCGGCGTTGTTCGCCAGCGGCACGCTCATCCTGGAAGGCGACACCGAGTCGCTGGCGCCGGCCGTGCTCACCGTGCTCGCGCCGCGGCGGGTGCGCCTGACCGTCACCGAGGGTCGCTATCACCAGGTCCGGCGCATGTTCGCCGCCGCCGGCAACCATGTCGAGCGCCTGCATCGTTGTGCGGTCGGCCGGCTGGATCTGGGCGAGCTGCCGGCCGGCGCCTGGCGGCCGTTGACCGCCGCCGATATCGAGCAGCTGTTCGCGCCGCCCGCGCCCTCGCCATAGAACGGCGACCGCCGGCACGTCCCGGCGATCGGCTGCGGCCCGGCGCCGGCTGATGCACGGGCTCCATTTCAGCGCCGATCGCCTGGATATTGGTGACGATGAGGTTTTCAGCAATTCGCGCCGGCTGACGGTCTCGGTCGCCGGCTATCGCGGCTGCCGTCGTGGTTGCCATCGGCCGTTGTCGTCGGCCGGTCCAGGCTCGTCCACAGATGCTGGGCGGCATAGGCGCGCCATGGTCGCCAGACCTCTGCGCGCGCGAGCAGGCCGCGGGCGCTCGGGCGCTCACCGCCTTCCAGCTCAGCGAGCGCGCGCATCAGACCGACGTCCGCGGCCGGGAACGCATCGGGCTCGCGCAATTGCCGCATGGCGATGTAGCACGCCGTCCAGTCGCCGATGCCGGGTAGCGCGCGCAGGCGCGCGATCGCATGATCGAGATCGCCGCGGGGACCGAACAGATCCGGATCGGCGAGCACCGCGGCGGCGACCGCCGACAGTGCCGCGGCGCGTGCGCCGGGCATTCCGAGGGTCGACAGATCGACGTCGGCGAGCGCTTCCGGCCCCGGAAAGACATGGCTCAAGCCGCTGCCGCCGCGAACCGGTTCGGCGAGCGTCTCGCCATGACGAGCGACCAGACGTCCAGCCAGCCCAACTGCGGCGGCGACCGTGATCTGCTGACCGAGGACGGCGCGAATCGCCAGCTCGAAACCATCCCAGGCGCCGGGCACGCGCAGGCCGGGCCGAGCCGTGACCAGGGGCGCCAGGCTCGGATCCTCGGACAGCCGTTCATAGACCGCGTGCGGGTCGGCGGCGAGATCGAAGACCCGGCGCAGACGCGCGATGATCGCCGGCAGCGCCGACAGCTTGGGGTGGCGGATCGTCACCCGCAAAGCATCGCCGGTACCGGGCTGCACGGAGACGACGCCGTGGGCACCGGCGATTGCGATGCTGCGCCGATAGCGCTCGCCATCAACACGCTCGATGCCGGTGATGGCTCGGGCGCGCAGATAGCCGAGCATTGCCGGCCAATCGTACGGTGGTCGATAGCGCAGATTGACCTGCACTTCACCGGCCGGTGTGCCGACGGCGCTGCCGCGTTGCCGGCGCAGCGCGCTCGGCGCCGTTGCGTACAGGCGCTGAAAGGTTTCATTGAAACGCCGGGTGCTGCCGAAGCCGGCGGCGAGCGCGACCTCGGTCATCGACAGGGTGGTTTCATGGATCAGCTGCTTGGCCAGCAGCACGCGCCGGGTCTGCGCGACCGCGGCCGGCGACGCGCCGAGGTGGCGGCGGAACAGCCGGCGCAGATGCCGGTCGCCGACGCCGAGGCGATCGGCAAGCGCGACGACATCGCCCTCGTCGTCGAGCGCGCCGAGTTCGATCAGGGACAACGCGCGCGAGACCGTATTCGAGGTGCCACGCCAGACGGCTAGATCTGGCGCCGCTTCCGGCCGGCAACGCAGACA
>CAZFUH010000195.1:5004-8141 GCA_964522235.1 uncultured Rhodanobacteraceae bacterium | reverse complement strand
GTCGAAAGCCATTGCCGGCTGCGCGATGGTCTGGCCGCCATCGATCTGGAACTGTTCGTCGACGAGCGCTGGCGACTGCCGCAACTCAATGCCGTGCGCGTACCCGAGGGCATCGACGAAGCCGCGGTCCGGCGCTGCCTGCTCGATGAACATGGCATCGAGATCGGTGCCGGTCTCGGCCCGCTGAGCGGCAAGATCTGGCGCATCGGCCTGATGGGCCATGGCAGCCGGCCCGAGTGTGTCGATCGCGTCCTCGACGCCCTCGCACATGCCCTCGACCGCCGCCCGGCCTGAGCGCGTGGAACCTCCGGCCCAAGGCCTCCAGTCCAAGGACTTTTCGCTGCGCGCCTCGCACGGAGCAGGCTGAAGGGCACCGAACGTGATGCGGTCCACGGACTGAGCCGGGAGGGATGTCTATATTCGTCCGTTCGCTGCGACGGCCGGTTCTGCCGACCGGCGTGGTGGCTGCGGCGGGGCGCGCTTGCCGGTCTCAGCACCTTCCGTTGCGACCACGAGGTCGGCGTTCGATCCAGCCCGTTCCGAAGCACTGCCCTCCCAAGGAGAACAACGACAATGTCGAAGGTCATCGTACTTGCCGCCGCGATCGGATTGGCGTTCGCCGCATCTCCGGGCAGCTCGCAGACCACAGCGACCGACGACGATGAGGGTAGTCGCCTCGACCGCGTCGTCGTGACCGGCACCCGCGTCGCCGGCCGCTCGATCACCGACACCCCGGTCGCGATCGATGTCGTCGACGTAGATCAGCTGGAACGAGCCGGCAGCACGGAACTCAACCAGGTGCTGTCGACCGCACTGCCGTCCCTGAATTTCCCGCGCCCCGGTCTCGCCGATGGCACCGATACCATCCGACCAGCGACCTTGCGCGGCCTGGGTCCGGACCAGACCCTGGTTCTGGTCAATTCCAAACGTCGCCATGCCGCGTCCCTGGTCAATGTCAACGGTACGATTGGCCGCGGCGCATCGGCCGTCGACTTGAACACGATCCCGGTCAGCGCGGTCGAGCTGATCGAAGTGTTGCGCGATGGCGCTTCGGCGCAATACGGCTCCGATGCCATTGCCGGCGTCATCAATGTCCTGCTGCGACGCGCCGACCAGGGCGGCTCGCTGCGCCTGTCCTATGGTCAACGCGAGTCCAGCTACCGGACGCCGACGACGGCGCCGCCGGCCGACGCGACCTGGAGCGCGCCGGATACGATCCGGCGCAGCGTTTCCGATGGCGAAACCTGGACCGTGAGCGGCTGGAAGGGCTTCGCCCTGGGCAACAGCGGTTTCCTGACGCTGAGCTTCGAATACAAGGACCAGCAGCGTACCGAGCGCGGCGGCTGGGATTTCCGCCAGCAGTTTCCTCTGCTCGAAGACGCCTTCGATCCCCGTGAACAGACCATCGACCGCTTCAATGCCTGGTACGGCGAACCCGAGGTCAAACAGCTCGGCCTGTTCGCCAATGCCGGCGTCGATCTCGGCGACGGCGCGCGCCTGTACGGCTGGGCCAGTTGGCAGGATCGCGAAGCGCGCTCGGCCGGCTTCTTCCGCCGCGCCGTCGATGCCCGCAACGTCATCGAGATCTATCCCGAAGGTTTTCTGCCGATCATCGCGCCCGACGTCAGCGACGCCAGCGCCGCCTTTGGCGGCGAGTGGTACTGGGGCGACTGGTTCATGGACAGCTCCATCGTCTACGGCCGCAACAAGATGGCGTTCACGATCGAGAACACCTTGAACGCATCGATCGGCCCGACCAGCCCGACCGTGTTCGACGCCGGCGGCTTCGCCTACGACCAGTGGGCGTTCAACTTCTCAGGCACCCGCGGCATCGACATCGATCGCCTGGCTTCACCTCTGAATCTGTCGATGGGCCTGGAGGCTCGGCGCGAAGGCTATCGGATCTTTGCCGGCGAGCCGGACTCCTACCGCTTCGGCGGTCGTCTGCTGCCGAACGGTAGCCCGGCCGCTCCTGGCGCGCAGGTATTTCCCGGCTTTCGGCCCGGCAATGAAGTCAGCGAGCACCGGCGCGCGTTCGGCGCCTATGTCGACCTGGAAGCCGAGCTGAGCGAACGCCTGCTTGGTTCGATCGCGGTTCGTGCCGAAGACTACTCCGACTTCGGCAGCAACCTGTCCGGCAAGCTGGCGTTGCGCTACAACTTCACCGATACCGTCGCCCTGCGTGGCTCGCTGCAGAACGGCTTCCGCGCGCCGGCACCCCAGCAGCAGTTCTTCACCGCGACCTCGACCAACTTCATCGACGGCGTGCCGTTCGATATCACCACCTTCCCGGTCGCCGACCCGGTCGCGGTCGCACTCGGCGCGCAGCCGCTGGACGCGGAAAAATCCCTCAACTACTCGCTCGGCCTGGTCTTCGATCTCGGCGCTGCCAGCTTGACCGTCGACGCCTATCGCATCGACGTCGACGACCGCATCGTGCTGTCGGAGAACCTGACCCAGACGAATGTGCGCGAGTATCTGGCCAGTCAGGGCTTCGTCGGCATTGGCGGCGGCCGCTTCTTCATCAACGGCGTCGACACCCAGACCCACGGCATCGATGCCGTGCTCAGCTGGTCCTGGCGCAGCAGCGCCGCCGGCGACTTCGACTTCGCCCTGTCCGGCAACCACAATCGAACCAAGGTCACCCGCGTCCCGAGCACCGACCCGCTGTCGGCCCTGGACCCGGCACCGGTCCTGTTCGGGCGCATCAACGTGCTGAGCTTCGAAAAAGGCAATCCACGCAACAAGTACGGCCTGGTCACGAACTGGACACTGGGCAACTGGGGCGCGACGCTGCGCGCCAACCACTATGGTCGCGTACTCGACCCGGGCACCTCGGCCGCGCTCGACGTGACCCTCAGTGCCAAGACCGTCTTCGACCTCGAGGCGCGCTACCGGTTTACCGAGAACCTGCTGTTCGCCGTCGGCGCCGACAACCTGTTCGATGCCTATCCCGATGCGTTTCCGATCACGCGCAACGCGACCGGCAATACGCCATTCTCGAACTACGCGCCGTTCGGCCGTTCCGGCCGCTTCCTCTACGCCCGTTTCGCGTACGACTTTTGATCCTGGTGTAGTGATCACGGTGATCGGCAGCCGTCGATCACCGCTTTTCCGCCGCAGGCGGTCCTGACCTG
>CAZFUH010000195.1:0-4994 GCA_964522235.1 uncultured Rhodanobacteraceae bacterium | reverse complement strand
CGGTCGATCTCGCTGCGTTCATCGCTGCGCCGGCCGGCATCGGCCGGCATCGCTGGCGTCGGCCTGGCCGGCGGTGCCGGTATCATGCCGGGATGTCCGGCCGTCCCTTCGTCCACCTGCACGCCCACAGCGAATTCTCGCTGCTGGACTCGACCATCCGGCTGCCCGGCAAACCCGAGTACGGGCTGCCGAAAAAGGCCGGGGCGCGGCCCAACCTGGTCAGCCGCTGTGTCGAGCTGGGATTGCCGGCGATCGCTCTGACCGACGAAGCGAACCTGTTCGGCCTGATCAAGTTCTACCGCGCCGCCGAAGCCGCCGGCTTGCAGCCGATCGCCGGCTGCGACTTGCGCCTGGCCGCCAGCCGCGAACACGAACGACCGACCCGGGTCACGGTGCTGTGTCGCAACCAGGACGGCTATCGAGCATTGTGCCGGCTGCTGACCCGGGCCTGGCTGGAGGCGCCGCGGGTCGACAACCTGCCGCTGTTGCCGCCGAGCTGGCTGTTCGAGCACGGCCGCGACTTGTTCGCCCTGCTCGGGCCGGCCGGCGAGCCGGCGGCGCATCTGGCCGCGGGTCGCGAAAGCGAGGCCCAGCAACGGCTGCGCCAGTGGCAGGGCGCGTTCGGCGACCGTCTGTACCTGGAAATCTCCCGCACCGGCCGGGCCATTGAGGCCGCCTGGGAGCCAGGCGCGCTGTGGCTGGCGCAGCAGTTGGGTCTGCCGGTGCTGGCCAGCAATGACATCCGCTTTCTCGATCGGGACGACTTCGAGGCGCACGAAGCACGCGTGTGCATTGCCAGCGGCCGCGTGTTGGCCGATCCGCGCCGGCCACGCGAGTTCAGCGCCGAGCAGTACCTGAAATCGGCGGACGAAATGGCGCAGTTGTTCGCCGATCTGCCCGAGGCCCTGGACAACGCCGTCGAACTGGCCCGGCGCTGCACGCTGGAGCTGAGCCTGGGTACGTACTTTCTGCCGGCGTTCCCGGTTCCCGAGAGCGAAACCCTGGACTCGTGGATTCGCAGCCAGGCGCACGCCGGACTGGAGCGGCGCCTGCGACAACAGCCGCTGGCACCCGGACACGGCCGCGACGACTACCTTGCTCGCCTGGATCGGGAAGTGGATGTCATCGTGCAAATGGGCTTCCCCGGCTATTTTTTGATCGTCGCCGACTTCATCAACTGGGCCAAGGATCACGATATCCCGGTTGGCCCGGGCCGCGGCTCCGGCGCCGGCTCCCTGGTCGCGTGGTCGCTCGGCATCACCGATATCGACCCGCTTCCGTACGACCTGCTGTTCGAACGCTTCCTCAATCCTGAACGCGTGTCGATGCCCGACTTCGACATCGACTTCTGCATGGATCAGCGCGACCAGGTCATCGACTATGTCGCGCAGAAATATGGCCGCGATCAGGTCAGCCAGATCATCACCTACGGCACGATGGCGGCGAAAGCCGTGGTCCGCGACTGCGGTCGCGTGCTCGGCTACCCGTATGGCTTTGTCGACGGCATCGCCAAGCTGGTGCCAATGACCCTTGGGGTGACCCTGGACGACGCCCTGGGGCGCTCGGACAAGGCGCAGGAGAACCGCGACCTGGCGTCGTCCGAATTGATCCAGCGCTACCACGACGAGGACGATGTTCGCGAGCTGATCGATCTGGCCCTGAAGCTGGAAAGCCTGGCGCGCAATGCCGGCAAGCACGCCGGCGGTGTCGTCATCGCGCCGAAGCCGCTGAGCGAGTTCTGCCCGATGTTCGCCGAGCCCGGCGGCGACAACCCGGTCACCCAGTTCGACAAGGACGATGTCGAATCGGTCGGCCTGGTCAAGTTCGACTTCCTCGGCCTGCGCACCTTGACCATCCTGGACTGGACGGTGAAGTCGATCAATGCCCGCCGCAGCAAAGCTGGCGAGGCCCTGCTGGACCTGGCGGCGCTGCCACTGGACGACAAGTCGACCTACGATCTGTTCGCTCGCGGCGATACCGTCGCCGTGTTCCAGTTCGAATCGACCGGCATGCGCAAGCTGCTCAAGCAGGCGCTTCCGGACCGTTTCGAGGATCTGATCGCCCTGGTTTCGCTGTATCGGCCGGGACCGATGGACCTGATCCCGGACTACTGCGAGCGCAAGCACGGCCGGCAGGTGGTCGAATACCTGGACCGGCGCATGGAGCCGATCCTCGGGCCGACCTACGGGATCATGGTCTACCAGGAACAGGTCATGCAGATCGCCCAGGAACTGGGCGGCTACACCCTGGGCGGCGCCGACCTGCTGCGGCGCGCGATGGGCAAGAAGAAGCCTGAGGAGATGGCCACGCAGCGCGAGCTGTTCGGTGCCGGCGCGCAGAACAACGGCATCGATCGCGGCACTGCGGACACCATCTTCGACGTCATGGAGAAGTTCGCCGGGTACGGCTTCAACAAATCCCATGCCGCCGCCTATGCCTTGGTCTCCTACCAGACCGCGTGGCTGAAGCAGCACTACCCGGCCGATTTCATGGCGGCCGTACTGTCCTCGGACATGGACAAGACCGACAAGCTGGTCGGCTTCATTCTCGAAGCCAGCCGGGCGATGCAGATGCAGATCGATCCGCCGCATGTGAATCGCTCCGAGTTCCGCTTCAAGGCACTGGCTGCCAAGCGCATCGGCTACGGCCTGGGCGCGATTCGCGGCGTCGGCGAGGGTGCGGTCGAGGCGATCTTTCGCGCCCGTGCCGCCGACGGCG
Source organism: uncultured Rhodanobacteraceae bacterium (assembly GCA_964522235.1). GTDB lineage: Bacteria > Pseudomonadota > Gammaproteobacteria > Xanthomonadales > UBA2363 > Pseudofulvimonas. Next base: position 2,276 of record CAZFUH010000195.1, on the reverse strand, counting down.
AGTTCAGCGATCTGGTCGATCTGTGCCGGCGCTGCGACGTCGGCAAGCTCAACAAGCGCGTGCTTGAGACCTTGATCAAGTCCGGCGCCTGCGATGGCCTGGCGCAGAACCGCGCCACCTTGATGGCGCAATTGCCCGAGGCCGTGCGCCTGGCCGAGCAGTACCACGCCGATCGCGCCGCCGGCCAGCACGACATGTTCGGCATGCCGTCCGGCGTCAGCGCCGGCACGGGCTCAAGCACCGGACTGCACGCGGCGACGGTGCCGGAGTGGCCACTGCGGCAACAGCTGGCCGCAGAACGCGAGACCCTGGGCTGGTACCTCAGCGGCCACCCAACGCAGGAGTATCAGCCACTGCTGGAGCAACTGGTCGCAGTGCCGCTCGAGCGCGCCGACAGCCTGCTGAAACCCGGTGAAGGCCGCGGCGTCAGTGTTGTCATGGCCGGGATGGTCGTCGATCTGCGTCCGCGCGGCGACAGCGCCGCCTTCGTCGCGCTCGAGGACTGGAGCGGCCGCATCGAAGCGGGGTTCTTTCGCGAAAGCTGGCTGGAGAATGCACCGCGGCTGTCGCGCGACCGTATCGTCCTGGTCGAAGGTCAGCTCAGCATCGACCACTTCAATGGCGGTGGCGTGCAACTGCGCGGCCGCCATGTCCTGGATCTGGACGAGGCCGTCGGCCGCCACGGCGAACGCCTGCACCTGAGCCTGGACGCCGGCGCCGACCTGCAACCGGTCCTCGATGCACTGCGCCGGGTCCGCTCCGGTCCGTGTACGCTGGCGATGCGACTGCGCACCGCCTGTGCCGAAGGCGAACTGGTCACCGACAGCGGCTGGACGATTCGACCGAGTCTGGACCTGCTCGACCGCCTGCGCGCCCTGCCCCAGGTGCTGGCCGTCGATCTGCGCCTGCGCCGCGCGCAACGGCTGGACTCCAGCCACGCCGGCCACGGCGCTGGCGGTGAGTCCGAAGAGCAACTGGCCGATCGCCTCGCCGCCGCCGATGCGTGAGCTGGTACCTGTACGTTGACATGAGGCAGTCGCTGACGACTCGATGTGGTCAGCAATGCATGAATTGCGTCGCGGCTTCCGATCGGCCGCAGCCGAATGGCAAATCGGATCGCCCTGCGCCCTGTCGCAACGGCGAAAGCTCGGACTGACCACGATCCGCTCCGCCCTCGCCGAATCCGGTTTCGCTCGGACCGGACCGAGTCCGGAGGCGGCCGGAAACGCGCTGCTATACTGCCCGGCCTGTTTCCAAGCGCCGACTCGATGAACCCGAACATCCTCGATTTCGAGCAACCGATTGCCGAACTGGAAGCAAAGATCGCCGATCTGCGCCAGACCAGCCACGGCAACGCGGTCAATATCGACGAGGAGGTCGCACGGCTGCGAACCAAGCTCGAAGCCAAGACGGCGCAGATCTTTGCGGCGCTGACGCCGTGGCAGATCGCCCAGCTCGCGCGCCACCCGGCGCGCCCGTATACGCTGGACTACCTGGAACGGATCTGCGACGAATTCCATGAGTTGGCCGGCGACCGCGCCTATGCCGACGACCCGGCGATCGTCTGCGGGCTGGCACGCATCGACGGCCGCAGCATCGTCGTCATCGGCCACCAGAAGGGCCGCGACACCAAGGCCAAGATCCGGCGCAACTTCGGCATGCCGCGACCGGAAGGGTATCGCAAGGCGATGCGCCTGATGGAGATGGCACAGCGCTTTCAACTGCCGATCCTGACTTTCATCGACACACCCGGCGCCTACCCCGGCGTTGGTGCCGAGGAGCGCGGCCAGTCCGAAGCGATTGCCCGCAATCTGATGGTCATGGCCGGCCTGCGGGTACCGATTCTTTGCACCGTGATTGGCGAAGGCGGTTCCGGCGGGGCGCTGGCGATCGGGGTCGGCGACCGCACCCTGATGCTTCAGTACGCGACCTATTCGGTGATCTCGCCGGAAGGCTGCGCTTCGATCCTGTGGAAGACAGCCGATCGGGCCAAGGACGCCGCCGAGGCGCTCGGTATCACCTCGGCGCGTCTGCAAGAGCTCGGCCTGGTCGACATCATCGTCCCCGAGCCCCTGGGCGGTGCCCACCGTGATCCGAACGCGATGGCCGATGCCTTGAAGACCGTGCTGCTCGAGGAACTGGAGCAGTTGGGCCGGATCGATCTGGATACCCTGATGGCGCAGCGCTACGAGTGCCTGCGCAGCTACGGCGAGCATGCGGGCTAGCCCGCATTGTTCGTGAACGTTCGTCGCGAGGTCGTCGAGACGCCGCTGGGG
>CAZFUH010000194.1:2829-8147 GCA_964522235.1 uncultured Rhodanobacteraceae bacterium | reverse complement strand
TTCTCGACCTGGCTGCACCGGCTGGCGGTGAATACCGCCCTGATGGATCTGCGTGCGGCTCGGGCGCGGCCTGAGGTCGCCAGCGATGCCGATGACGTCGACTGGGTCGGTTCGATCGAAGAGCGGCCGGCGCTACGCCTGGATCTGGAACAGGCGGTTGCGCAGCTGCCGCCTGGGGCGCGGACGATCCTGATTCTGCACGACATCGAGCAGTGGCAGCATCAGGAAATCGCCGCTGAGTTGGGCATTGCCGTCGGAACATCGAAAGCACAACTGCATCGAGCGCGCAGCCTGTTGCGCAGCTATCTGGAGGACTAGGCGATGGACGAACTGGAATTGCGTCGGCGACTACAGGGCCTGGCCGCAGAGCAACCGCCGCAGCGCGAACTCTGGCCCGGCATCGAAAGCCGTCTGCGGCCGCGATCATCCGGCCGGACCCGGAGTCGGCCCTGGGCGATTGCCGCCGGCATGCTGTTGACCACCGGACTGCTTTGGTTGAGCCTGTCGACAGTTCCGGGAGACGGCGACGAAACTCCGAGGCCGGCCGTCGCCGCTACCGCGCCGGCTGCAGCCGAAGATGCAGCGGACACCTTGCTGGTCGCGTGGAGCGAGCTGCTCGAGATTGAGCGGCAGCATCGGGGCGAATGGCGGTCCGGGCCGGGTACGAACGGGACCGTTGAGCGTTGGGCAGCCGTGCGCGAAATCGACACCAGCCTAATCGAACTCGCCTCTGCCCTGCTGCTGGAGCCCGAATCCCAACTCCTGCGCCGGCTCATGCATCAGACCCTGCAACAGCGTATCGCGCTGAGCCGCGATGCCCTGAAGGCATGAACCAACCTCTCGAACGATACGGAATGATGAACATGACCCGCTACCTCGCCCCGATTCTTGCCGGTCTGCTGTTGTGGCCGGCGGCCGCGTCGGCTTCGACGCCGATCAACGAGTCCCATCCCGCACAATCCGATGTCCATGTTCGGATTTCCAACATCGCCGGCAAGGTCCAGGTTCAGGTCGGCGACGACGACCGGGTCACGGTCACCGGCACGCTCGGTGCGGGCAGCAAGCCATTGCGTATCGAAGGCGAGCGCAGTCGTCTGAGCATCCAGGTCGAACCCGAGGACAACGGCTCACGCCGTGGACGAAACATGGGTAGCAGCGAGTTGGTGGTTCGGGTGCCACGCGCGGCCCGGGTCGAGGTCAAGACGGTCAGCGCCAATGTCGAGGTCGACGGCATCGCCGGCAGTCAGGCTGAGATCGAGACCGTTAGTGGCGATGTCCGCTATCGGGCCGATGCCGATCGGGTTCACCTGAAGTCGGTCAGCGGTGACATTGATGGCGAAGGCGCCGGGCGGGTCTGGAACGTTGCTACGGTCAGCGGCCGGGTCCGGCTGCCGCGCAGCGCTGGCGAGTTGCGCCTGGAATCGGTGTCCGGCAGCATCGAGCTAAACTTCAGCCAAGCCGAGCAGATCCGCGCCGAGACCGTATCCGGCCGCATCCGGGCAGAAGGTGAGCTCGCCGCTAGCGGGGTGCTGGCGATGCAAAGCGTCAGCGGGAGCATCGAGTTGCGGCTGTCAGGAACAATCGATGCCAGCATCCGGGGCAAGACTTTCTCGGGTGCGATCGACAGCGAATTCGGCACGCCCGAACGCAGTGGAATTGGCGGCGGCCATCGGCTGGATACCCACGTGGGTACCGGCGGCGGTGAAATCCGTCTGGAATCATTCAGTGGCCGGCTGAGCATTCGTCGCGCTGAAGCGGCCTCCGGTCGCTGAATGGGTGTGGTCGGAGGCAAGCAAGGTCCGGATCCTATAGTGTGAATGGTGTCTCGTTTCCAGTTCATGTTTTTGATGACGATCGCATCCGACGCGGTCGAGGTGGGTTCTGAGACCCGCTTCCGGATCGAATTGACACCATACGTAAAAGTTCGTAGTATTTTCACGGTGCCGAACTTTCTGAAGTGCCGATGTCCGGCGGGACAGAGCGTCGGTGGCGCCCTTCCTTTGTGCGGTCCTCAAGTTCGGGCAGCACCGATGGATCGGGACAGCCCAACTTCCGCGGTCGTCGAATCGGACTGTGAACCTGTCGTCCAAACCCAAATCGCTTGAAGAGAGACCCCGATGATCAGAGCAGCATTCTTTTTCTTGGCCGCCGCAACGATGCCGCTGGCGGCGGCACAGGCTGAATCCAGAATCGAACCGCATCACCTCAGCGAGGAGCGTTTCCAGGAGATTGCCGCACCGATTCGGCTCAGTCTGCAGCCCGGCGGCAACCTGGAAAAACTGTCAGCGAGCGCCCGCAACGAGGTGCTGCAAGGCCTGGAAAAAATCGAGCGCATCCTGGCCGATGACAATGGCAACGAGCGTCGTCGTGATCGACTGGTGTCGCGCGAGGCCGAGCGCGTAAATCTTGCACTTGCTGCGCTTACGACGTCCGATGGCTCGGATGTCGTCTGTCGTCGCGAGCGTACCATTGGCAGCAACATGTCGCATCGAGTGTGCCGCAGCCGAGCCGAGATGGAAGCCGAACGCGAGGCGGTTCGGGAGACGCTTCACGAACTGGACCGGCGCTGACCAAACGGGACGATCGTCGATCCCGGCTGTTCAGCGGGCGGGGTCGAGGGCAGCGCCTACTGTGGCGCCGTTCGCCGGCAATCGGCGACAATGACTGCGGGCGCACCTGCCCGCAGTCTTTCGAAGACGCGATGCTCAACCCAAAGCTCGACTTCCCCCGGTACTGGAAGACCTTCAGTGAAGCTGGGCGGGTGCAGATGCAGAACGTCCTGTTGCCCGATCTGGCCGAGAAACTGCATCATTGCCTGGCGCAACAGGTGCCGTGGCAGGTAGCGCTGCGCGACGAGCAGGGTGTGTCAAAGGCGGCCACCATCGAAGGGTTGCAGGACCCCGACAGCATCGAGTACCGCAATCTGGTGCACGCGGCATCGCTTCGCGCCAGAGGCTGCTACGGCTTTTTGTACGAGAGCTACATGATGGTTCGGGCGCACATGGAGGGTCGCGACCCGCACTTGATCCTGCATCGGGTGTTGGAGTACATGAACAGCGATGCCTACCTGCAGTTCGCGCGCACGGTCGCCGATGTCCCTGCAATCCGGCGTGTCAGCGCCCAGGCCACGCGTTTTCGTCCTGGCATGTTCCTCAAGAGTCACACCGACTACGATGCCGGTGAAGGCCGGGTGGTCGCCTATGTGTTCAATCTGGGCAAGGATTGGCAAGCGGATTGGGGTGGTCTGCTCCAGTTTCTCGATGCCGACGATGCCATCATTGAAACTTTCGTTCCACGCTTCAACAGCCTCAGCCTGTTTCGGGTGCCGACGCGGCACGCCGTCTCCCAGGTCGCGGCGTGGGCACTACAACCGCGCTTGGGCATTACCGGCTGGTGGGAAACCCTGCCTGTGGCCACTGCGGCGCGTGGCCAAGAAGCATGAGCCGGCGCCGGCGCCGCTGACAGGACAGGCTGGATGACCGTGCAGGAACCCGAGTAGATCATGGATATTGATGACGGTCCGGAACGCGAGCGCTCTCGGCAAGCGTGGTCGAGCTATTGGCAGCACGGTGCGCTGCACTCCTGCACCGGCGCCTATGCCGGCAACTATGACGGTGTAGTTGCCGCTTTCTGGTCCTCTTGCTTTTCGCGATTGTCCGCAGCCGCGACCGTCGTCGACATTGGAACAGGCAATGGTGCCGTCGCGCGTCTGGCTTTCGAGCACGCGGCATCGGCGCGAGCAAGCTGGCGGGTGCATGGCGTCGATTCGGCGGCGATTCGCCCGGAATTGCCCGGCGATGCGGAGGCGCTGGCCGGCATCGTCTTTCATCCAAACACTGCTGCGGAACAGTTGCCGTTTCCCGACGCCTTCGTGGATCTGCTGTGCGGCCAGTATGCGTTGGAATACACCGATCTGGATCGTGTTCTGCCCGAATTTCGGCGCGTACTGCGCTCTGATGGTGGCCTGGCCTTCGTCGTCCATGCCGAAGATTCGGCAGTCACCCGCATCGCCCGGCAGGAGGATGCCATCGACTCCTGGCTGCTTGAGCAGTGCGGTTACTTTTCTGCGGCGCGTGAGCTGTTGCGGCAAATGGCGCGCTACGCACCGGTTGACTGGCGTCGTCAACGTTACGACGTCGAGGCACGTCATGTGCACGAGCGCTTCAGCCATCTGGCCCGGGAGTGCGTGCAACGCCGGGATACCATGCCGCAGACCCAGGTACTGGCCGCGGCGATGGATCAGTTTGCGGCGGCGATCGGTATTCTCGGGGACCGAGGCATCGAGCCGGCGCTGACGCATCTGACCGGGGTCGAGGCCGAACTGCGCGCACACCATCGGCGGCTACGTGAGCAGATCGCGGCTGCCTGTGACGCAGCCGCCATCGAATCTTTATGCGCGCGGATCGAGGACGGAGGTTTCGGTCCGACACGGTCGCAACACCTGCGGGACGGTGAGCTCCTGCTAGGCTGGACCGTTTGCGCCGGGGCGCAGAGCCAAATCTGAGCCGGCGCAGCGCTACCGCCATCGCCGCTGCCAATTTCGACACCTGGCCGGGCGACGGTGGTCAACGCGCCGAGCAGGCGATGCCGAGGTCGGGGTCACACGGACCTCCCCTCTGCATTGATTCACGATCTTGCTGCGCCCGACGCTCGATCTCTGCCCGGCTCATGCAATAGGTCTCGGAAATATTGCTGCCCAGCCGTCGATCACGACGACACACCATCTCCGAGCGTTGCGATGTTTGGCTGGTCGCGAGTATTTCGTTGATGCTCTTCAGATGTCGACGTAGCCGCAAGTCCTGTCGGGTCGGGTCGCGATGGGGTCGATCCAGCTGTTCCTGGATCGCGGCCAGCTGCCCGAGGACGCGGTTGCTACGAACCGAGCCGACATTTCCATGCACGGCACCGGGTTGCATCATTTCGACGATGCGCTCGGAAGCCTCCGGGAAGGCTTCGGCGGTCAGATCGTCCCAATACAGCAAACCTTCCTCCTGTACCGTTTCGGCCACTGCGGCCAGCGGCAACGCGAGGAACAACAGAAAGAACATCGTACGTTGACAGGACATTTGATCAGCCTCCCTGGCTTTGATCCAAGTGCCTACAAACTACGACGATAAACGTACGATGTCAACTGTCGATCGGTTCCGAAGCTGTTGAACCTCTTCCCGCGCAGCAGCTGCGTCTCTGCTGATACTGCGGTGGCTTGTAGGATTCGCTGCTTCGACGCCCCCCGCGTCGGCTTAGCCTGGCATCGTTCCTGGCGCCGACAGCGGTATTTCGTTGAACCAGCAGTTGAATGCGACCGTGATCCGCTCGCG
>CAZFUH010000194.1:0-2819 GCA_964522235.1 uncultured Rhodanobacteraceae bacterium | reverse complement strand
TGGACCCAGGACGGGAACAATACCAGCCGACCCGGTACCGAGTTGTAGCGCAGATTTCCCTGGCTGTACGGCCGGCGCAGGTTGGCGTTGGCCGGGTCACTGAACATATAGGCCAGCGAGCTCGGGTTGACGAAGGTCAGCGCCCCGGATTCCCCATCGGCAGGATCGCTATCGCCCGGATCGACGCAATAGACGCCGGACCAGGACGCCATCGGGTGGTTGTGTACGCCGAATTGGCCGCCTGGTCGAGTGATATGAAACCAGGTGTGGGAACAGATCTGGATCCGGTTCATGCGTTCCTGGTTGTAGCCGTTGATCTCGGCGATGGTTCGCGACAGTGCGGTCCAGCAGAACTCGCGCAGCGCTTGCACCGGTGCTTCTGGCCATGCGAATACGTCGAAATCGCTTTCAAACAGTTGGGGGCCGATCTGCATCGTCGGATGCGGGTTGGCGTAACGCGGACCCTCGGCCTCGCGGGCGAGGAACAGGGTACGAAGATCGGCATTGAGCCGCTCGCAATTGGGGTGCTGAACTTCGATCATCGGCACCGCGAACATGGGAACGATCTGGAACTTCATGATGGAGTCGCTCGTGACGGGGTATGGTGCCGGTCGTCGCCGACATCAGTTGGACGAAAGCAGGGGCCGCCAATGGATCGGCAGGACTGCGGCCGGCGCGATCGTCTCCTCGGCCCAACGCAACGCGGCATCGATCAGTGGTGCGTAGTGGCGCCGAACGAGATCGTTCTCACGCTCGCGTTGTTGGGGGTTGAACGGTCGGTCGGTGCGCTTGGCATCGCGTTGGAAGAGCGATACGACACGACGGTCCAGCTCCACGTGTGCGTCGGGTAACTGCAACCAATCAGCACAGGCGGCAACCGCCTGCGTAGGATGCGCCAGCAGTTGCGTCAAGTCCAGGCTTCTCAGGCGCGAACTGAAGGGGCCAGCCAGGGCATCGGCATAGCGCTCGATCTGGCTGTACCAGGTCAGTACGCAGGACTCGACGAAATTGAACGGATGGTTGACCGGAATGCCCAGGCGATGCGCCAGGGCGGTTCCGGGGAGCAGGAATTGTGCCATCCAGCGGATCCGGGTCTCGGCTTCTGGCAGCTTCTTGCAGCAGCTGAGCAGGAAGGCTTCCAGGCTGGAATACAGCAGCAAGGCTGGGGCCTGCGACAATAGTAATAGTTCGGGCAGCAGGCGATTGACCTGATTGGTCGGCTTGATCAGCACCCGGCCACCGTCGGCCCAGGGTCGGCCAAGCAGCCCCAAGGTTCGGCCCAGCACGGCACTAGTCGGCATCGGAGTGTCGGAGTCAGCGCGCAGATCGGCCTTGGCGATCGACAACAAGGCTCGGGGTTCGCGCAATGAGATCGTTCCCGGCGCCTGGTGCAGAGCGCGGGCGAGCAGGGTCGAGCCGCAGAATGCGGTGTGAAAGAGCAGTGCAGCGCCGCAGTCCCGTTGGGGAAGCGCATCCCAGTGCAGCCAGGTGCACGCGGAACGATCGACCGGCAGACGCTCATCGAGAAAGCTCGCCGATGTCAGCAGTTCCGGTTCGATCCGGAGCATGCCCAGGCAGCCACTTTCAGGGGCGTAGTCGAACGGAAACCAGTATGGGTCGTTGACCAGGATGTCTGTGTCGAATGTCATCGCGTGGTACGGAAAAAAAGAGGCCCCGACGAATCGGGGCCTCGAACATGTGCAGCAAATTGGATCAGAAGTTCTGGGTGTAACCGACGTACCAGAAACGGCCCGGAATATCGTAGGCCTGCAGGTACGAACCGGCGAACGCATTCAACGCGTGCGGCGGATCCTTGTCACCGATGTTGCGGATACCCAGACGCACCGAGCTGTTGAACGGCGAGTTCCAAGACACCTGCAGATCGTGATAGGTCACGCTGCCGATCTTGTTGCGAGCCTGGATGCCCGGCACCGCGGTCGGCGAGCCGACCGGCAGGTTCACGACGCGATTCGGATCGCTACAGACCTGATGCGTGAACTGGCCCTGGGCGAAGCCGTTGCGGAAGGCATTGCACTGCTCCTGCAAGTTCGACATGTGGCGCATGGTCCACGACGCGCCCCAGTCACCGAGGTTCCAGTTCAACGCCAGGTTTGCACGCTTGCGGAAGCGGGCACCGCCGGCGCTGCCGCTGGCGCCGATCAGCTGGCCGACCTGGTTGTTGATGACGGTCTGACCCGGCACGCTCGACCTGTAGTCCGTGTTGTAGGTCGAATCCAGATTGATCCCAAAGCGGCCGAAGTCGGTGTCGAAGCGGTAGGCGACGTTGAAGTCATAGCCTTCCAGCTCCAGACGGGCCAGGTTCTCGCTACCAGCGCGGATCGCGACCGGCAGGCCGGTCGGGCCACGGTTGATGATCAGCGGATTGCAGACGGTGTCGAACGGATTCGCAGTCTCACGGTAGCAGCGGTTCAGTGCCGTCTGCACCGAGATGGCGCCGATCGCGTCGTTGATCTCGATCTTCCACCAGTCCAACGACACGTTGAAGCCGTCGAGGAAGTTCGGGCTGTAGACGAAGCCGAGGGTACGAGTGGTGCCGAACTCCGGGCGCAGGGTCGGCGAACCGCCGAACAGGCCGCGGATCTGCGCGTTCGTCTGCACGATGCCGTCGGCGGTCGGAACACCGGTGGCCAGACAGCGGTCGACCCCTTCAACGGTCAAGTTTACGATCTGGTCGGTCGCGCACGGATCGTCCGCGCCCGGGAAGCCCTCACCGCCGCCGGCGTACAGATCGTTGACGGTCGGGGCGCGGAAGGTCTCAGCCCAGTTGCCGCGGATCAGCAGATCCTCAAACGGCTTCC
>CAZFUH010000193.1:0-8151 GCA_964522235.1 uncultured Rhodanobacteraceae bacterium | reverse complement strand
TTCGATGCTGGCCACGATCCGCACCGCACCGCCACAGTGAACGCAGGTGCTCACGGCTGGTTCGGGATTACAGTTGGGCGGACTGACGAGGACATTACTGTCCTCATCGGCAAGCTCAATGCGCTTCGGGACCATGGGGGTCATTTCCACGCTCGCGCTGACTTCTCTGGCGCGCCGGGGATCGGTGACATCGAGTTTTACTTGGCAGAAAGTGATTCACCCTCCAACCTGGTCCTCGAGTGATCTGGCGCTTGAGGCCCAACTGATCATTCAAGCCGACGTGGCGTTTCGTCGCTTCGCTGAAATTTGTTGTCGGTGCGGCCACATCAACCCCCGACTTTCCGGTTGCGGGCCGGCATAATTCAAGCGTTAGGCGCTTAACCACATCTCACAGTGACGAAAGGCACGCGCCGTGTCATGCGGGGTGGCACAGGATGGCGTACCGACACAATCGGGCCGATATATGCCAAGTTTCCTGGTTGCGCTACACATCGCCGCAGGTTCGATAGCGCTTGCCGCAGGTGCTGTGGCGCTCTATTGCCTCAAGGGCGCAACGTTGCATCGTAGAAGTGGGATGATTTTTGTATTGGCTATGCTGGTTATGTCCGTCACTGGCGCAGTGATGGCGGCTATGAAGCCAGCGACACTCTCGGTTATTGCCGGTGCGCTTACGTTCTACCTTGTCGTTACCGCGTTGCTCACGGTTCGGCGTCCCGCTGTTGGCGCGCACTGGATTGACCTTGGCGCAATGCTGGTGGCACTTGCAATCGGCATTACCGGCATCTATTTCGGCTTCGAGGCTCTAAACAGTTCCACGGGCACAAAGGACGGGCACCCCGCACCGCCTTACTTCATCTTTGGTACGGTGGCGCTGCTAGCTGGGCTCCTTGACCTGCGCATGTTGCTGGCACGGGGCATCGACGGGCCGCATCGCCTATCACGACATCTATGGCGCATGTGCTTTGCGCTGCTCCTTGCCGCTGCATCGTTCTTTCTGGGCCAGGCACAGGTGTTTCCGGAGTCCATGCGAAACCTTGCCTTGCTGGCGAGTCCTGTGCTTTTGGTGCTGGTTCTCATGCTCTACTGGCTAGGGCGGGTCTTGTTCACTCGGCGGTATAGACGCGCCTAACAGTTCCGTAAGGAGACCCCCGTCAACCCCGCGCACCGACGATCCTGGCCAGTAGCTCTCTGCGTTCGCTGGTCCTCGGATTAACTGCGTGTGCGTGTTGCGGTCGTCGGCGCGGATAGCTTCAACGGTTGCCAGACTGCATTTCCGTAAACGGTCTTGTTGGACGCTTGCCGCGCGCCCGGACGAGGGAAAAAACGCACCCGGAGGCCTCATTCATTCATCGGCTTTGCCGATGCCGCGGGGATCAGCCACTGCATCTGATGGCGCCGGATAGTTGGCCAGGCTCTCGCCAGGTCGCTCTGACCCGTTGTTACCTTGTTCGCGCTGACGGTGAACTCGTTGCTCAGTGTTTCGGCTGTTTCCGCTTGCTCGCAGGCCGCTGCACCATCGGATGTTTCAGCCAGGCCACTGCGTCGTACTCCTCGCCGCGTGCCAGCATCGCCCGTATTGTCGTGCGTGCTTGTTGGCGATGGCGACCAGGATCTTGCCAAACGGCAATCGCCGCTCGAGCTCCTTGATCCAGAGCTGCTCGGCGGTGGCCTTCTCGCGCGTGACTGACTTCGCCCGCTGCAGGCTGCTGCGCGCGCCCTGGATCAAGGTATGCTTCTCGGCGGGCACGCTGGGCGTTGCCAAACAGGTCTTGACGAAGACCCAATCGGAAGTGGTTCCGTCAGCTCAGGTTCGGATTGGAGTCAGAAGCTGAGAACTTTTCGCGTTTCGCCGCAGCGACTCCGACTGATGGGCGAAGACATGCTCTCGTCGGCCCGATGCGTCTGCCCGACGGCAGCGGACGGAACCGAGCCCCATCCGATTGCTCTGAGTGGGAAGAGGCTCGAATGTCGCAGAAGCGGGCGTGGTTCGGCGTCGTCAATGGGCTTGAGCGAGTTGCTGCGCCGTGACCGGGCCCGGTCACCCGGCAACACGTCGCGGATTTTCGCCAGCACGTCGGCGGCGGCTTGGGCACGCTACAGTTCGACGCGAGCAGCAACCCACTGCTGCGCGCCGAGCGCCACCGCATCGATCTCGTCGCGCGTGAGCATCAACGGCGGCAGGTCGTAGCTGGACTTGAGAACATGCCCGATTCCCGGCTCACCGCGCACCGACACACCCTGGCGCTGCCGGTCTGCCATGTCGCGGTAAATGGTGCGGACCCACAGCGCACGCACTTGCCCGCTTCGGAGTCACGGACCAGTAGCGGTAGCGCGGCCTGGGGATCGACCATGTGGAGGGCGATACCGCATCAGGCCGGCAGCCTTCGCTCGGGGGGGGGCTCCCGGAACCGGTGGCGCTTCGGCACTCACGTCGCCACTGCTTCCCGTACCTCCGCCATCACAAGCCCCGATTCGATCCAGATCCGGATATGCAGCCCGCGATGCGCGAGCATGATCGGCGTTGTGCGCTCGGGCAATGTGCGGAGGCCCGCGAAGCGTCCCGGGTCGTAGGCGGTTTCGTAGAGCGTGACCCGCTGTCCGTCTTCGGCCTCGAACAACAGTTGCGAGGCGACACCGCCGAGCAGTGTGCAATGGCGGCCGCCAAGCAGGCGCCAACGGCTGGCGACTTGTGGTAGTACCGGCCTGAAGTCGAGGCGGTCGAGTGCGGCGCTGACGATCGGCAGCGATTCGCTGCGGACTTCGAGCGGCGGTGTCTGCAGATGGTAGTGGCTGACGTGGCGCGCGATCTGGTCTAGCTGCCAGGCGTCCTGACCAGGGCGCAAAAACAGCATTGTGACTGCGACCGCAACCACCATCGCGACCGCTACGGCGAGCCGGAAGACGTGCGGACGACGACGGCGCGCGGGCGTCGTCAATGCGTGCAGGCGGGCGTACTGACGGTCGTCGAGTCGCTCCGCTTCGAGCAGGCGCTTGAGCTGCTCGCGCAAGGGGGCTTTCTCAGCCATGCTCGCCTCCACCGGCCAGCGCCGGATAGCGTGCCTGCAACCGCTTGCGGACGCGGTGCATGCGCGAAAGGATGCTGCCGCGCGCCTGCCCGAGTTGCAGTGCGATCTCGGCGGCGGACAGGCCCTCGACCGCCCACAGGTACATGACCTCGCGCTCGGCCGACGTCAGCTGTTCCCAGACCTGCGCCAAGGTTTGCGCGTCGATCAGGGTCGATTCCAGCGCCGGTTGCGGATCGGGCAGCGCCAGCGCTTCGTCGATCGGCTCGAACTGCACCAGTCGACTGCGCCGCAGCCCGTCGTAGAAGCGGCTGCGCAACATTTGCCGCAGGTAGGCAACTGGCGCCGCAATGCTGTCGCGGCGCCGTTCCAGGCACTCCGACAGACAAGCGTGCAGCAGGTCTTCGGCCTCCGCACGCTGCCCCGTCAGCAGCAGCGCGTAGCGGTAGAGCTGGTCGAGCTGGTTGCGGTCGAGATTCACAGCAGGATCGCCCAATCCGGCAGCAGGGGCAGGGCCCAGGCTTCGAGTCGCTTGTCCCAGCCGCTCAGCACGGCGATGCCGAGCAGCATCAGCAGGCCGCCCAGCGCCTGCTTGCCACGCCCGGCGCCGGCCAGCAGCGAGGGCCGCCAGCGGCCCAGCAGCCGGGCCGAGAGCAGCGCCGCGGCCAGCAGGGTCGCGGCGGTGCCGACACCGAAAGCGAGCATGACCGCGAAGGCATGGCCCATCTGCTGGCCCATCGATGCCAGCGCGATCGCCGCACCGAGGGTGGGGCCCACGCACGGCAGCCAGACCAGGCCGAGCAGGGCGCCCATGCCGAAGTGGCCGAGCACGCCCTGGCCGCGACCGGCCGCGACCGGCAAGGCCGTGGTCAGTCGTGACAGCCGGTTGCTAAGCCACTCGCCGCTGCCGTGGTGCAGCAGCGGCAGCGCGACCAGTATCAACAGCCCCGCGGCAAGGTAGCGGAACAGCTCCGGATCGATACCCAGCGAGACGAGCATGAAGCTCAGCAGCGTGCCCGACACCGCGAAGGCAAGCGAAAGCCCGGCGGCCAGCGCCCAGGGCGCGGCGCGGCCGGAATCGGCGGCGGAACCCATGATGATCGGGACCAGCGGCCACACGCAGGGCGACACGATGCCGAGTGCGCCGGCCAGCATGGCCACCGGTACCGCGGCGAGTTCCAGGGCCATGCTCAGCTGCCGCTGCCGAAGGCCTGATCGAGTGCCGCGGCGATCTCCTCGTAGCGTGTTTCCGCGACCGAGAACCACTGCTGCGACACGCCGCGGAACAGCACCAGGGTCGACTGGCGTGGCGCCTTGAAGCGGATGACGGACGCCTTGTCGTGGTCGAAGTCGACTTCGAGCACGTGGAGTTTCCGCGTCGGGTTGGCCGCGACCCAGCGCGCGAGCAGTTCCTGCTGCTTCTTGCAGGTCGAGCACCAGGGGGCGTAGACATCGACCAGCACGACCTCACCGGCCTGTTGCAGTGCGGCGAAGCGGTCGGCGGTGAAGGCTTGCTTGTCGATGGCGGAAGCGGTGCCGGCGAGGCAGAGCAGGAGCAGGGTGGTAAACAGTCTGGTCATGGCCGTTCTCTTGGACAAGGCGGAAGCGGGATGCGCCGCTGCATTCCTAGACGAGCGGCGCCGCCCATTGATTGCTGGGCAGCGGCGAATCGTCCGGCGTGCTCGACTCGGCCTCGGCCAGCGCCGCCAGCAGCAATAGGATCCGCTCGCGCAGGGACGCCGCCGTCGCGGAAAAGGCCGCCTCCGCGGCCTCGCCAGCGAGCAGCGAGGGATCGGCATGCTCCCAGTGCTCGCTGCGCGGCTGGCCGGGCCAGATCGGGCAGGGCTCGCCGGCGGCATTGGCGCAGACGGTCACCACCAAATCCAGGGTCGGTGCGCCGGCCTGCGCGAAGCGGTCCCAACCCTTGCTGTTCAAGCCGTCGGTATTGATGCCGAGCGCTTGCAAGGTGGCCAGCGCCTGCGGATTGACGCGCCCGGAGGGATGGCTGCCGGCGCTGCAGGCGATCAGCCGGCCGGCGCCGAGATGGTTGGCCAGCGCTTCGGCAAGAATGCTGCGGGCGGAGTTGTGCGTGCACAGAAACAGCACACGAAACGGCGATGCGGGGCGGCTCATGTCGGTACTCCCGTGGGACTGGATGTGGTGCCGGTTCGGTTCCCGGCGGACGCATCGGGCAAGTGGAAGGTGGAGACACGCTCGGCCAGCTCGTCGGCGCCACCGCGCAGACGGGCGCCGGTGTCGTTGAGTTCGTCGACCAAGTCGAGGTTGTCGCGGTTGAGCTGTTGCAGGCCGGCCAGCGCGCCGTTGGCGCGGTCGATGCCGGCGCTCTGTTCGCCGATCGCCTGCGAGATCTGCCGGGTCAGCTGGGCGGCGGCGCTGATCTCCTGCACGATGTCGCCCAGGGCGGTGCCGGAGGCGCCGATTAGCCGGCTGCCCTCGTCGACACGACGGCCGCTGTCTTCGATCAGGCTGCGGATCTCGCGTGCCGACTCGGCCGAGCGCTTGGCCAGCTGCCGCACTTCCGCGGCCACCACCGCAAAGCCGCGACCCTGTTCGCCGGCGCGCGCGGCCTCGACCGCGGCGTTGAGCGCCAGCAGGTTGGTCTGGAAGGCGATGTCGTCCATCAACTTGACGATGTCGGCGATGCGTCCGCTGGATTCGGCGATGCCGGCCATGGCCGCCACGGCCGACTCGACCGTGCTGCCGCCTTCGCTGGCGCGGCGCTCGGCTTCGCGGGCGCGCGCTTCGGCATCGCTGGCGCCGTCGGCGATACGGCGCACGCTGTCGGCGATGCCGTCCAGGGTGCTTGCCGCCTCGTCAAGCGCCAGCGCTTGGCGCTGGCTGCGCTCGCCCAGTGCATGGCCGCGCTCGGCGAGGTCGCTGGCACCGTCGTGGACTTGGTTCACAGTGCTGCGAACGCCGCCGATCACCCCGGCCAGTTCGCCGGTGCCGGCATTGAGCGCATCGCCCAAGTCCGCCAGCTGCCCGGCGTAGTCGCCGACGACGCAGGCCGATAGGTCGCCGCGGGCGAGCGCCTGCGCCATCTGCAGAATGTCGCCGACGGTGCGTTGCAGCGCGTCGAGCGCGGCATTGGCGTTGGCCCGGGTGCGTTCGAGTTCGCCCGGCAGCGGCTGTTCGATGCGGCGGTCGAAGCGGCCGGCGGCCATGCCATCGAAGACCCGATCGAACTGCAGCAGTGTCGACCGCATCGCCGTCGCGCCGGCGGCCACGCCGGCGACGGCTTCGCCAAAGGCACCGGCAAAGGCGTCGCCGGGTATGGCGGTAAGGCGGCCCGCGGCCATCTCGGCGCCGGCCCGGCGCAGGGCATCGAGCGCGGCGGCGATGCCGTCCATGCCGGCGTTGACGCGATCGCGCAGTTCGGCCAGGGCGCCGGCATCATCGCCACGCACGCGCTGCTGCAGCTGCCCGGCGGCCAGCTCCGATACCACCGTCGAGACTTCGTCGACGGCCGTTTCAAGGTTGGCCGCAAGGCGGTTGAGCGCGCGCCCGGCCTGTGCCAGCTCGTCCTCGCCATGGACCGCCACGCGCACCGAGAAATCGCCGCTGCCGGCGATGCGGTTGAGTGCCGCGATCAAGGCCTCGATCGGCCGCACCAGTCGGCCCAGCGAAACCAGCACGACTGCCGCTACCAGCAGCGCCGCCAGCAACAGTGCACCGCCCAGCAGCCGACCCAGTTGCGTGGCCGCCGCCAGCGCCTGCGCCTCCGGGTACTCGGCCAGCATCGCCCAGCGCAGCGAGGGATGCGGCTGCACCGGCGTCGCCGCGACCAGAGCGACGCTGCCGTCAAGCGCGTGCCCGCGGCCGGCCCAGGCCTTGCCCGCCATGGCGGACGTGAAAGCCTCGGAATCCGGTGCCAGCTGCTCGCCGGTATAGGAGGCAAGCACGCCGAAGCGCTCGCCGGCCGCCAGCGAATCGCTGCGGAAGCGGCGCTCGCTGCCAAGCACGTATACATCCTCGCCGGCGTCGAGGCCGGCTCTGTTGCCGACGGTGCGTTGCACCTGCGCCGGATCGATGGCGAGTACCAGGGTGCCGATGCGCTCGCCCTCGTCGACCACCGGGCTGGCGAGGAACAGCGTCGGTCGTGCGCCGGCCGGCGCATAAGGGGCGAAGTCGACCACGGCGGTGGCATCGAGCGCCGGCAACGCGTCGGCGGCACGCACCGCGGCGGCGAGGCCGGAATCGGACAGCGCCGGGTCATCAAGGCGGCGACCGAAGTCATCGCGCTTGCCGACGCTGTAGACCACCCGGCCGTCGTTGTCGACCAGCAACAGGTCGGCATAGCCGAAGCGCTGCACATGCGCGCGCAGCAGCGGATGCAGCAGCCGGTGGGTGCCGGCGTAGCCGCCGCCGGACGGCCCGTCGAACGCGAGCCGGGCCTCGGCATCGCGGCCTGCCAGATACCGCGCCTGTGCCTGCAGGGCGACCGCGTCGAGGCCGTCCACTGCCATCCCGGATGTTTCGATGGCGTCACGCGCCGCAGCCAGGTCCGCCTCATCGACCTCGTTCCAGCTGCGCATGCCACGACCGAACTGGCCGAGTGCGAAGCTCACCATGAAACTTTCCGACAACGAGGCGGCGTCGTTGCCGATCGCTGCGAAACTGCTCTCGAGCTGCGCCCGCTTGAATGCCAGTTGCGTCTGCAGGGCTCGTTGCGCATTGCCCTCCAGCACCGTCACCGACTGTTGTCGCGCCAGCAGGCTGATCGCGACCAGCGGCAGCAGCGACAGGGCCAGCACCAGCATCAGCAAGGTATAGGAAGTTCAAACGCCCTTTTTGGCGAGTCTTCCGGGTAGGCGGCGGCCGCGCAAGCGGCGGTTTGGGCAAGGATCGGGTCTGCGCGAGCGCCCTACGGCATCACGTGGGCGCGCAGTCTGGTCGTCCGTGGCCATTTCTCACTGAATCCCGGCCCTTCGACAGGCTCAGGACAGGCGCCGGGCCAAGCGCGCCCCTGCGGGATCGTCGCCGCATCGGATGGCTGTTGCTTTTCGCGGTTGGAGGCGTGGCCGATCTTGCGACTACGCGGCCATGGCCGCAGCCGGTGGGCCGCGCGGTCGGGGGCGGTAGTGCGCTTCCTCCAGCGCGCCGTGCT
>CAZFUH010000192.1:0-8183 GCA_964522235.1 uncultured Rhodanobacteraceae bacterium | reverse complement strand
AATCAAGGGAACGCGGCAGCGTCCCCGCCAGCCGCTTTGAGCGGCTCACATGACTTAAAGCCCCCGGCTTTGCCGGGGGATACTTACTCCGAGTCCTCAGGCACCGCCATCGTCGTCCAGCAGCCAGCGTCGGAGCCAGGTGTGCAATTCGCCGTAGAAATGCCGGCTGTTGCCGCCGGACATGATCCAGTGATTCTCGTCCGGATAGACCAGCAGCCGGCTCTCGACCTGCATGCGTTGCAGTACCGTCCAGTATTCGAGCACGTTGTTCAGCGGCACCCGGAAGTCCTTTTCGCCCACGGTCACCAGCACCGGCGTCTGCCAGTTCGCCGCGTAGCGGATCGGGTTTTGATCGGCCCAGGCATCGTAGACCTGCCACGGCGTGCCGCCCATCGTCGCCTCTCGCGAGTAGGCGATATCGCTGGTGGCCCACTGTGACTCCAGGTTGACGAGGCCGGCATGGCTGACCAGGCAGCGGTAGCGATTGCTGGTGCCTTGCAGCCAGTTCGCCAGATGGCCGCCATAGCTGGCGCCGCCGGCGCAGGCGCGCTCGGCATCGACAAACGGGAATCGTTCCGCGGCCACATCCAGGGCGCGGTTGATGTCGTCTGCGGGACCGCGCAGCGGATCGCCCTGAATCGCCTGCGCGAACGCCTCGCCGAAGCCGGTCGAGCCGACGTAGTTGGTCATGATTACGACAAAGTCGCTGCCCGCCATCAGGTGGTAGTTCCAGCGCAGAAAGAAATAGTCGCGCGACATCAGATGCGGGCCACCATGCATCATCACGAACACCGGGTAGCGGCGTTCGGGATCGAATCCGGCCGGTTTCACCAGCAGGCTGTGCACGCGCTGGCCGCGATCATTGTCGAACCAGAAGTGCTCCAGCGCCGGCAGATCCAGCGCTGCGGCCCGATCGACCGCAAACGCGGTCAGTCGCTCGTGGTCGCCGCGTTGCAGGTCGATACGCACCAGCTCGCTCGGGTTGGCCGCGCTTTCGAAGTTTGCGACCAGGACCGGTCGGCCGGAACGATTGATCGCCAGGTTGTTGTACATGCCCAGGTTCATGTCGAAGGCCAGGGACGCCTCGCCGCCACGGTGGTTGCCGCGATAGAGCTTGACGTGGCCGGCATCGTCGGCGAGCAGGTAGACGTCGCGGTTGTTTGGCGCGGTGGCGAACTGCAGTGCCGCGCGGCCACCTGTCGCCTCGATCCGCCCTCGCGACTGTCCCGAGGGCCAGTCCAGAATGCCGATACGCGTCGCGTTGTAGACGCGATCCGTGCGCGGCGTGACCAGGGCATACAGCGTCCTGCCGTCGGGGCTGAAGCGCGGACTGGCCCAGCTGTCGCCGGCCTCCAGATCGTCGACGCCGGTGACTCGGCGCGGCTCGCCGCCGTCCACCGACACCTGCCACAGATCGGTATGGGTGTGGGCATAGGCACCGCGATCCTGGTTGCGGCTGGCGACGAACACCAGCGAACGTCCGTCGGGCGCCCAGACCACATCCAGCTCGCTGCCACCCGGGGTCGTGCGCGCACCATAGCCGGCGAGCGCGACCAGCTGGGTGCCGGCGAGCAGATCGCGTGCGCCGTCCTCGCCGAGCGTCTGCACCAGCAGCCTGGGCTGCTCGTCTTCGAGCCAGCGATCCCAGTTGCGGATCGGGAAGCGGGTATAGGTGCGGACGGAGAAATCCTGCTCCTTGCGTGCCTTGGCAATGCGCCGGCTGTCCTCGTCATTGCGGCTTTCCGGCGCCACGTTGCTGGTGAATGCGATCTGCCGCCCGTCCGGCGAGAACACCGGCAGGCGTGCGCCGGTACTGATCGAGGTGGCCCGTAGGGCTTCGCCGCCGCGGGCGAGGTCCAGGACATAGATCTGCGCCGCTTCGTCGTCATCGCGGCGAGCCGAAAACGCGATCCTTTGGCTGTCGGCACTCCAACTGACACCGTTTTCGGCCGAACGCATTGACGTCAGACGGCGCGCCTCGCTGCTGCCGTCGGTCGGCACCAGCCACAGTTGCGAAGCCTGCTGTTCGCTGTCATAGGCCGGGCGCATCACCTGGACCACGGCCAGACGCCCATCCGGGCTCAGGGCCGGCGCACCAACCCGCGGCATCAGCCACATCGACTCATGGTCGATCGGCCGTCTCTGCTCCTCGGCGGGAGCGTACGCGGGCGCCAGGAGCATCCCGGCAGCGGACAACAGACAGACGAACAAACGGACCGGCATTGGCCTGCGCTCCTTCAGGGCATCGAAACCCCCATGGTACCGGCCCGATCTTCGGGCCGGCATGCGTCGGTCCCGACAACCGCCCGGCTGACCTCACGCCGGCCGCCGCCGGGCCAGCGAGCGCCTAGTCTAGTGCGCCGGAAGTTTGGTGCCTTTGTCGCGCCGTGGATTCGGTCCCGAGACAAGGCGCGAGGAGGAGTCATAGCAGCGCTATGGCGACGACGAGCAACGCCGGATCGGGGCCGAAGACCAAGCGAGAATGGTGCGAAACTTCCGACGCACCACACTAGCTGCTGCGCAGCACGCTACCCGCGCACCGCCGCGGCCGATCGTCATCCGTACACAATCGATCCACTGCTACCGAGCCACGGCCGGGGCCGGATCATCCGTGGCAGGCAGGACGCCGCGACGTCTTCCAGCGCCCAGCCGAAGCCGGCGACTGGTCTCGGAACCCGGCTTCGGCTACGATTGCCGCCCGCACATCGCGGGCCGCGCGCCTGTAGCTCAGCCGGATAGAGTAGTGGCTTCCGAAGCCATTGGTCGGGGGTTCGAATCCCTCCAGGCGCGCCATTTTCTCCTTCAGCGACTCCCTATCGGCGTGATGGCGGCAATGCAGCAGTACGAACGACACTCGTCGTCTGGATACGAGTACGTCCGCAGCAGCGGAGGCATCGCGGAGTATCGACTGACTGCGAACGGCCTGACCCTCCTGTTCATGGAGATGCGCGCAGCCCCCGTAGCCTTGCTGATGCTCACCTATGACGTGGGCAGTCGCGACGAACGTCCCGGGGTTCGCGGCGGCAGCCACATGCTGGAACACATGATGTTCAAGGGGACGGACCGTTTCAATAAACGGAACAAAACGTCGATCCACGAGGTGCTCGGCGCGACAGGCGGGCATGTCAACGCGACCACGTGGCTCGACTACACCAACTTCTACAACGTCGTTCCCAGCAGTCAATGGCAGCTGGCCGCCGATATCGAGGCCGACCGGATGCGAGGGATGTTGCTGTCGCCTTCCGATCTGGACGCGGAGCGCGACGTGGTGTTGAACGAGTACGATCAGCTCGTCAGCTCGCCTTTTGAGCGCATCAATCAGGCTGTCTGGAGCGCTGCCTTCGGTGACCATCCGTATGCCCGGCCAGTCATAGGAACACGCGAAGACATCGCCGGGTTTACCCGGGAAGCCCTGCTGCAGCACTACGATCGACACTATTGGCCCAACAATGCGACTGTAACCATCATCGGCGATCTGGCGCGCGAGGAAGTGCTGGCGACGATTGACGGTCTGTTCGGTCAGCTGTCGCGTGGAGGGCAAGCCCGCGACATCGTTGACGTCGCATCGGAAACGCAAGGCGAGCAGCGTATCGAGGTGAGGCAAACCGGCGCACCGGACTATCTCGTCCTCGCCTATCACTCGCCCGCCGGTCTCGATCGCGACACGGACGCTTTGGAGTTGCTGGCGATCATTCTGGCCAGTGGACGCACCTCGCGCCTGTATCGCAGATTGGTACTGGCTGGGCTGGCTTCGGACGTCTGGTCGAGCATTTCGAGGTTGCGCTCCCAGGGCCTGTTCCAGGTCCAGACGCTGCTGGCGGGCAGCGGCACGCACAGCGAGGTCGAGCAGCATGTCCGTGCCGAGATCGGTGAAGTCTGTCGTCAGGCGGTGACGTTGGACGAACTGGAGCGGGCAAAAGGCTACGCACGCGGGCGCCTGCTGACCTCGCGCGATGGCGCTATCGGCATGGCGATGCAACTGAACGAAGCGATTGCGATGGGCGATTGGACGCACTATGTGACCGCCTCCGAGCGCCTTGCTGCCGTGTCGGCGGCCGACATCCAGAGTGCTGCAAACCGATATCTCGGCGGCGCGCGACCGACTGTTGGCATGCTGATGCCTGGGCAGGGAAACGCGTGATGGCAGACGCGCTCGAGAACGGCAAAGGGCGGACCGCGGACCGAAATCCGTTGCCGGCCGAAGCTGCCGTCACCACCTGCTCGCTGTCACACGGCCATCTGTACGGCTTGAAGGTCGCGAATGCGCCGCTGTTCGTGCTTGATGGATCGTTCCACACCCGGCCCAGCGATCACAAGGACGTGCTATTGCAGCAACTGACCGCGGTCGCGCTGACCAATGGCACGAGAAGACGCGACGCACTCGAGATTGCCGACATGGTGGAGCGACGCGGCGCCATGATGTCGATCAGTTCCGAAGACCGTCGCGTTGCCTTTTCCGCCAAGGCATGTACCGATGATCTGGCGACCGTGGCGGAACTGCTTCTGGAGTGCATGCTGGAGCCGCGATTCGAAGCTGCCGAGCTCGCGCTCGACCAGGAACGGATGATCGCCGAGCTGCAATATCGCGCGTTGTTTCCCAGAATCATGGCCAGCGAAGCGCTGACGCGGCTGCTTTATCCCTACGGCGATGTTCGCTATCGCGACGAGGCGGCGGCAAGTGTCTCCTTGATCGAGCGTGTCGGCGTCGATGACGTGCAGCGGTTCTACCAGCAGCAATTCGGAGCCGAGGATTTGCGCATCGTTGCCGTGGGCGACGTCGATCCTGCCAGGGCCGCGGACGCGCTGGACCGGCAGCTGACGGCCTGGTGCTCGAGGCCAGTCGGCACGCTCGGCGATGTTGTGCAGGCACAGCCGGCAGCGCGCTCGGCCAGAATCGAGGTTCCGGGCGATCGCTACGCGGTCGCGTTCGGCCAGCGGCTGGCTTTGCGTTGCGATCATCCAGATTACGCAACGATGTGGCTGGCGAACCATGTTTTTGGCGGATCCTTTACCTCCCGCCTGGTACGGACAGTGCGTGACGAGCAGGGGCTCAGCTACAGCGTCAGTTCCCAGTTGACCCGACCGGATCCACAGCTCGATGGACATTGGCTCGTGGAGCTTTCCTTGAGTCCGGACAAACTCGATGCCGGAGTGAATGCGGCGCGTTTGGAAATCGAACGCTTCATGGGCGGCGGTGTCACGCACCGCGAGGTGGAGGCCGGCAAGATCCAGGCGATCGGAGAGTTCCAGGTTTCGCTGGCGTCGCTTTCGGGCATGAGCGAAGCCATCCTGTCCGGTGTCGAGCAAGGCCATGGACCAGACCACATACGCTCGTTCGCCGGCCGGATCGAAGCGATCACTGTCGATGACGTCAACCGTGTGGTCAGCCAGCAACTGCGATCCGATGCGCTGTGCCAGGTGATCGCGGGACCCGGTACCTAACGAGGCTCGATGGCTCCGACGAAATCTTTCGGTCGCACCACCGAGGCGATGATCATCGTCGCCTGGCTGTCCTCGGGAGTCCGAATGCGGTAGCGCGTAGACATCAGGTACGCCAGCAGGATCAACTGCGCGAGGCCAAGATTGGCGCCTACGCACGACTTGGGCGCCCAACCGAAGGGCACATACGCGCCATGGGGGCAGTTGCCTCGTGGCGCATCCGAGAGCCAGCGATCGGGATCGAAGACTTCCGGGTCCTGCCAATACGCTTCGTCGTGATGGACCATGAATGGGCTGAGAACATAGAGCTGACCGGTCTTCAAGGAGATGTTCTCGTGCTCGATGTCGACCCGGACGTTCCGGAGCACAACCGAGGGCGAACTCCATATCCGGAGGACTTCCTTGACGAATCGAGCAGTCACCGGCGCGGCGCGGACCGGGGACTGGTACAACGCCTGGGAAGAAATGCCCGCGAACTCTTCCTCGATTCGCGCCAACCACTCCTGCCGCTCGCTCAATTCATAGAGCAGGCAGGAGGCCGCGGCACCGGGCGAGCCGGTGATTGCCGTCAGCAGCGAGGTCACGACGTCGACGGCGCGGCCGATGCCCAGCTGCGGGATCATGTCGACGACCGGATCGGCAAGATCCAGCTGGCGTGCGCGGCGACCGCGTTGACGCCCGAGCAGTTCGCGCCGGACTTCCCAGCCCGCGACCAGTTGATGCGCGGTCATCGCCCACCGCTGCCGGCGCGGGCTGCGCGGTGGTTCAATATCCGAAAACACGAAGGCGACCTTGCTCAGCACTTCGCGAATGACGCGACGATGCGCGCTCTTGCCCAGACCGCCGATGATCGCAGGGACAAGGGACTCGATCATCAGCCGCTCGGCCAACCAGACGAGATCCTGCCGCGCACCGCCTTCTGCGTCGAGCACAACCTCCATCCGCTGCGTAAGCCGGCGCAAACCATCGGGACTGGTGAGCGACCGCATCTGCGCCGACCAGGCCGAACGCAGCTGGTTCCAGGTTACTGGCTCGCTGGCTTTTCCCAGCAGGGCGTCAGAGAAGCCGTCCTGTAAGGTCAGATCGGCAAAATTTGCGGCATCCAGGCGTTGCGCAGCGCGGGCATCGAACACGGCCAGAATGTCCTTGTCGATCCAGAAAATGGCGCCTTGCTCCCGACGTTGGCAGCGAATGCGTTCCATCGACGGTGTCGCCGCGGTTTCCTGCACAGGCGGTCCTTAGAAAACAAAAACTGAAGAGGGGCGAGTCGTACTCGCCCCTCCCAACGCTGGTTAAATCTTGTGGTACATCACCCAGTACCAGCCCAGAATATTACCGCGGCAACCCCAGTTGCGAACACCGAGGGCAGCCTGCATCGCACCAATGACCTTCTTCATAAATCCTCCTTAAGTTGAATGGATTCTACTGCGGTACGCCAAGGCAATCGGGCGCTGCTTTGCCCGTTACGCCATGGTGTTCTGTGTCAGCGCCATCGCCGTAGCGCTGTCTAGGCTCGAAGATACGCACGAATTCAGGGCGGCATGGGCTAGGCTCGCGCATTCAAGGTCAGAGTGAACGGCGGTGGCGCCATCGCCGCAGCGACAATCGGGCGCGCGTCCGGCGCCGCAACCGCCAGCGTGTAATCCTGGGTGATGATCCGAAGAATGTCGCTGACCAGTTGCGATGCCAGATCCGCTGCTATGCAGCGATGCGGCCCATGGCCGAATGCGATGAATGCCGGATTGCGCCACTCGTTCTCGTCCGCCCAGCGCTCCGGCTGGAAAGCGGCCGGCTCCGACCAGTACTTCGGATGGCGCTGCACGCTATAGGGGCAGACCACGACGTCGTCTCCGGCTGCTACCGGTACGCCGGCTACTTCATGCGCCTGCGCCGGATTGCGGCCCAATTGCCAGGCCACAGGCCAGAGACGCAATGCCTCCTGCACCACCCATTCCGGCGGCGCTTGCCGATCCGGATGCGTTGCCATCAGATAGATCGACCAAGCCAGGACGAAGCCGACGGATCCGGCGGCAGCGAACAGGAAGGAAAGAAACACCTCGGAGAGTTCGTCCAGCCGGTGCTCGGGCTTGGCCGCCGCGGCGATTACGTCCAACAGATCGATCGGTGTGGCTCGCGCCAATGCCTGCCGCGCCTCGATGGCACTTGACAGCTGCAACGTCGTGCGAAACTGCAGCAGCATGCGCCGCCAACGCCACTGGCGTTGCCTTGCGTTGGCCAGGACGGCGCGCTCGACGATCTCATCCAGGAGCTTGCGCAATCGCGGCGAGCTACCGGGCGCAATCAGGATCGGCAGCAGGTAACGGTACGCCAGATGGTTGCCGGTGTCCGGCCACGTACTGACCAGCGGCAAGTTGGTCTTGAGATAGGACGCCAGGCCTTCTGGCCCAGAAATGCGCAAGTGGTCGCGCAGCAGCTCACGAGCAGCGCGGCGAATGGTCAGTTGCGTCTCACGAGGGCCGAATTCGCCCAAACGTGTGTGAAAGAAATCAGAGTGGTCCTGGTACCGGCCTTCGCCGTTGCCTAGCACTGCCCGTGCTTCGAGCGGATCACTTAGAACGTATCGGTTCTTGCCGACCGGTACGACATCGCGTGCCTGAGCAAGTTGTTCGTCGAGGAACCCCAGCGGATCTTGCGAAAACCGTTCGGAAACATCATCTTCCAACATTACCTTTTCGGCTCCAAAGAGAACTGGGGCACAAACCGAGTGTGGACTATGGCTCGAT